>JAAZFR010000127.1 GCA_012971835.1 Erysipelotrichia bacterium | reverse complement strand
GACCATCGTTATTATCTCCGTTACAACCTACCAAAAATAGAGCGACTAAAGGTAATAAGATTAGTGATTTTTTCATTTTGCATTCCTACTTTTGTAATTTGCGCCGTAAGTCGTTTTTGCAACTAACTTAGCGTTTTCTTTTGATCCGCCGACAAGATAAAGTTTTATAACGGTTGGACATCTAAACAAGGCCGCAACGATTACCTCAAGTTTTGGAAAGTCGGTGTTAATTGTACGGGCCTTAAATCTTGTGTCTTGATTAATTTCAAACTGAACCGACTTTTGCCCTTTGATGATGCCAACAACGGCACCCTCATGGGTTATTTCGATTGTGACATCGCCAACCCACGAAGTTTGTTCAGGGCCACTGATGGTAACGAGGGCAGTTTCAGGGTGATTATATTTCATATTCATATATTACTAGATGTGAAATCTTCTTCCAAATTCCTTTGCAATTAGTTTCGGAGCAAAAATAACAAAAACCAGCAAAGTAAATAAAGAAAATGAAGAAGCCGCGATTGACATAAATAACGAACCAAGTATATCAAAGGCAAAAACATCAATCATGATCAAAACGAAGGGAATTAAGCCGATGACGCAGAGCGAGAATTGCGCAATAACATAGTCCCGCAAGCGATGTCTTTGCGATAAAATAGCGATGTTTATTCCAAGAATAAAGGCGATTAATGTCGAAGGCATAGCGTAATCCAATGACCACTTTGCAATTTCGGAAAAGTTTTCTAAAAATTGCGAATCAGTCATTGTGGGTGATGCCGTAACAAAGTTAATAACGACTAAAAGAGCTGAAATACCAATTCCGTGAAGCATAAGTTTCTGACCAAGATGATCGGTTTTCCTAAAAGTATATAAACCAACCAGCCATGCATATAAAACTGCCACCGCAACAATTAAAGACCAAAGAAATCCATTCCAAGTTAGGATGTTTATTAATACGCATATCGCAATAATAATAGGAGCAGAGATTGAAATACCCACCGCCCATTTTTTGCGCTGATTTTTAAATTTAATAAACGAGGGAAAGGATTGCTTGTTGCTTCTCTCCTTGCCGATTTTTAATGAACCTTGGCAAAGAGGACACTTATCACCTCGAGAGGCAACGTGTACTTTGCACTCTGGACAATAATCCATACTAGGCTACCTCCTCCCAATAATTGCTTTCAACTTCGACTTCGAGACCAAGCTTGACTAAATTGCGGAAAAATTGCATCGAGAAGACTGTGTCTCTTGTTTCGCGAATCATGCTAATTGTCATAATATTGTTAAAAGTTATAACCCCGATGCCGTATGCACAATTTATGTCGTTTGATAAATTAAATTCAAAATCTTGAACATGTTCTGCCATGCTTTGTGGCAATTCAACAATTCCAATGTTTGACATGGTCAAAGTATTCAGGATTCCTCCATACATCATTCCGGCGATAGTCATCGCTGGTTTCTTAATAAATAGAGGGGTTAGACGCATCGCCATGTTTCGTTCGGCTTGCATGTTAACATTAATATTTTCAATGATGCTTTCTTTTGTTAATCCCTGGCTAAAACTGTTCTTGACTTGGCGAAGTATTTCTTCGAAATCGCCGCGCTTTTCATCCTTAACGGTTGAGTGGAAAAACAATGTGAAATTGCGAAGTGATGATGACGGAAAAATGCGACGTAAGTTGATGGGAAGACAAATATTAACGCGATTGTTTTTAATCATGCGTTCGCCATAAACCTCGTATACCGTTTGTGTTAACAACGCCGATAAAAACTCTGTTACTGTCGATTGATGTTTTTTGGCAATGTTGTGCAACTTTGTAGAGTCTAAGCGACCATTAATAACGCCTCGTCCTTGCCCGCTTGGAAAGCGAGAATCCTTGATATTAAATGGTTTGGGGACAACATAACGCTTGTGTGGATTTTTCGTTGTGTACTTTAAGAAGCTGTCTTCGAGCTCGTCTAAGGATGGTTCCTGATAAAAGGTTAATATCTTACCTTCATCACTCAGTTTGTAGCCTTTACGCTCAAGATAACGATAAGCGAGTGATTTAAGAAAGGTGACAGCACCAGTTCCGTCAGTTAGACTATGAAAAACCTCAAGACTTATGCGGTTCCGATAATAGAAAACAGTAAATCGAAAATAGTTATTTCCATACAAATCAATTGTTTTGTTAATCCGACTATCTTCAGGACGAACACGAGGAGTCTTTTTGTTCTCTTCGAGATAATACCAAAAAACGCCATGTCTAATCCTTACAAACATCGCCGGAAAGCGAGATCGCATATCAAGTAAAGCTTTTTGTAATATCTGAGGGTCAACTTCTTCTTTAAGATTGATGGCAAAACGAAAAACACAGCTATTACGCTTATTAATCATCGCTGGATAAATTTTCGCGGCATTATCAAGGCGATACCAATCTTGTGATTTGTCGATAGTTTTTTTCTTCATTAGTTTATTAGTCGTGTTAACACGACTTTATCATACTATACGTGATTAAGACTTTTCCGTAAATCATTTCGACTCGAAAAAGGCTGAGCGCAATGCATTAATCCTTCTTTTCATAGCTTCTTTTACTATCTTTTTTGACTGGAGCAAATCAAAGGCGTGGAAAGAACCTCTTATATAGTTTGTTTCTACTTTTACGCCATGTGTTTCAAGGATCTTGGCGTAATCAAATGCTTCATCGCGAAGACAATCGTATTCTTGTGGTTCAATATATGCTTGCGGTAGAAAGTCGAAACGTTTTGATACCGAAG
>JAAZFR010000126.1 GCA_012971835.1 Erysipelotrichia bacterium | reverse complement strand
GTGCGGCTTATAGACAATGGTACACCGTGCAGGGATCGAACCTGTGACCCGCTGATTAAGAGTCAGCTGCTCTACCATCTGAGCTAACGGTGCATTAATGCCAAATAATAGTAAATGATTTTGTTATCACTTTCAAGAACTTCGGCATATTTTCTTATAGAAAAGGGCAATCATGTGACTGCCCTTAAACGATTGATATAATTTTATACGCCACCACGTAGATAGCGTTGACTTTCGCTCTTACGGTGTTTGAAATCAGCAATGTAGTCCATCACTGTGACAAAAATAGCGACAGCCGCAATGGCAAAGCCAGTAACAATTAAAATTATTGGACCGGACCCATAAACAACATCATATTCGACTTGAAGGCCACGAATTCCAATCGGAATATCATACATGATTTGCGAGTAGATAAAGAGCATTAAGAAAGCTCCAACTAAAGCAAGCGATGCTCCGATAGTCCTCATGATTAATTTGGGGAAGGCCATTAAAATGGAGGCGATCAAAAAGAGAATAAGACCGAATCCCACGAACACGTTGTTTGGAAAAAAGACCACTCCAAACGAATGAACAAGATTAGGATTGCTTAATTCAGAATTACTATTATTAACATAGTTAAATGTACCGGTAACTTGCTGAATAATCCGGCCGAATAAAATATCAGATAGACGATATGTTTCAACATTTTGTGTTAGGCTGATAAGCGTATATGTTTCTTGATTTGTAACCAGATTAATATCGCTAACGGTGACCGAGGCGGCCGGAAGAACGAGGAAAATATAAATGAGAATGGTTAGTAAAGCAACAACCAAACTTAAATAGTTTTTCTTTAAGTATTCTAAACCAACCAGAAGCCCATCGTGAGCTTTGTCTTTAAAGGTTTTTTCCATTGTTTCCTCCTTTAATGCATGATTTGTCGAAACATGTTACGAAACGAGAGAGACATCGGCAAATGATGTCGGGCTTAATTGTGGTCCGTTGTACCAAGAAAGAATGCCAGTATAATTAACAACCGATACATTAGCGGTCAATCCCGCAACAAAGGTACGGAACTGATCTTGTGCAGCTGTTCCGACATGATAGTTAATATACATTAGCACTTCGGTTGTACCGCTCTTAAAATAAATCGAGGAGTGTTGTCCGTTTGCACTAACAGTGCCTGAAACATAAGTCAAATTATTGAAGACGGTGATTCTTGAATCGTGTCCTGTTAAAGCTGATTTGGACCATTGGGTGGCGGCATCAGAAATAACTAAATTGACAGGTGCAAGAATGTTTGGATCAGACTCAATAATAACCATGCTCGCAGGTTTGACCTCAGCTAAGCCATTATAAGGTTCATAAGAACCGACGACTTCGACTAAATCTCCAATTGCGAATGCTGGTTCTTCACTTTCCCACCAAAGGGATGACATAACACCAGCATAAAGCATAATGGCGCGCTCGCCATCAGCGATGTAGACACCAGCGTACATGTGGGTATCGGCAGTGCCTGTGCCTTCATCAAAATGAGCAGTAATATAACCACGGATTTTTACAACATCTTTGACTTTTACGCCAGCAGTTCCATTTCTCATCGCACCAATCGTCGTCTCGATTATTTCAATCTTTCTAACGCGAATATTCCATGAGACAGCTAATGTTTCTTCGCCGTATGAAAGGGTAGCAGTTAGAACAGAGGAATAGTCTTCAGCGCCTTCTCCTGATGGAATGGTCGGAATAAAACGATCATGATCAGTCGTCGGACGTTGACGACCAATAGTCCAATTACTAAGTGTTTCATCGTCCATTTCAAAAGCGACATTGACCGTAACAGTTACCGGAACTAAATCTTTGATAACGTTTTTGACGTTAATCACGCGCGAACCAATTAGATAGTCACCAGTTCCTACGTTAACTGTCTGGGAACGGTCAGCATATGCTGTACCGGTGCTACCATTAATGAGAATGGCACCAAAATTGCTCGCCTCAGCCAGCACTTGCTGCGGAGTCCAATCAACGATTTCTTCCTCGTCACATCCGGCAAGAAAACCAATCGCTAGAAAGGGAATTAGGAATTTCTTAAATAGTTTCATCATATTATGTATCCTTTCTTTTATGCAGGAGTTACATCAGTGATGTAACCACTTCCTGGCGTATTGTTGAAGAGTTGAATTTGATAGCGTTCAAAATAAGCCGCTAAATAGCCTGTAATGAGATATGTATGATCAACTTGGAATAAGGTGTGACTTGGATAAGGATAGCACTCACCGCTAACTCTAAGGTTCAGATATAGCGGTTTGCTTTCGAGATCCATACCATCAGAAACACCATAAACGGTCATATTATTGTTGTCATCTTTTTTGTAATAATATTCTTCTCCGGTGCCAGTACCTTCTTCATT
>JAAZFR010000125.1 GCA_012971835.1 Erysipelotrichia bacterium | reverse complement strand
GATCGCAAATTGCTCGAAGCTTTATTCCCAACCTATGTTGTTATTTCGTGCGCCGAAGCGACGAGCAACAACGCTAATTTGGATGGAATTAAATTTGGACCATATCATGATGGTAAAACTTATGATGAAGTGATGAATAAAGCCCGCACTAAAGGTTTTTCCGAGTTAATTAAAAGGCGTTTTGTTATTGGAAGTTTCTGCTTGATGCGCGAAAATCAGGATGTCTTGTTTTTAAGAGCTCAGAAAGTCCGCAGGATGATCGTCGATAAAGTTAATGGCATCTTTAAAGATTATGACGCGATTTTTTTACCGGCTTCGCCAACACCCGCACCTAAATTAGGAGAAGCTTCCGATCGGCTCTCCGATGAATATTTAATCGCTGATAATCATATGGTTATTGGTAACTTTGGTGGTTTTCCATCAATTACGATTCCATTAGGTTTTAAGAATAAACTCCCCTTCGGTGGGAATCTAACCGCCAAGCCTTTTAATGAGGCTAAACTTTTACAAATCGCTAGCGTTATCGAAGATATCACTGGCTTTTATAATTTAAGTGTTAGGACGGCTAAACTATGAATTTCGAAGCGGTTATCGGATTAGAAATCCATGTCGAAATGAAAACGCGGAGCAAAATGTTTTCTAGTGCTCCGGTTGAATTTGGCGCTGAACCTAATTCTTTAGTGTCACCCAATGATATTGCTTTTCCTGGGACGATGCCAACTGTTAATAAACAAGCCATTATTAATGCGATTCGGGTGGCTAATGCTTTGCATATGAGCATTGATAACGTGCTCGTCTTTGACCGCAAAAACTATTTCTATAGTGATTTACCCAAAGGCTATCAAATCACCCAGAATAAGCGCCCTATCGGCTCTGAGGGCTATTTAGAGATTAAGACAGATAGCGTTCGGCGCATTGCGATTGAAAGACTTCACCTTGAAGAAGATACCTGCAAGCAACTTCACTTCAGCGAATATACCTTACTTGACTATAATCGTTCCGGCGTACCGTTAATTGAAATTGTCTCTAAACCCGATATTCGAACCGGAGAAGAGGCGATGAAATATGTCGAAGCGATTCGCTCAATCGTAATTTATGCCGATGTAAGCGATGGCAAGATGGAAGAAGGATCTCTGCGGTGCGATGTTAATATATCGCTTCGCCCAATCGGATCAGAAAAACTTGGAACGAAAGTCGAGATTAAAAACTTAAATAGTTTAGCTAACATTCAAAAAGCAATTGATTTTGAAATTAAACGCCAAGAAGGTTTGTTGTTAACTGGTCGAGCAATTGTTCAAGAAACGAGACGCTTTGATGAAACGCTAAAAGAAACAGTGACCATGCGCATCAAAACGGACGCGGTTGATTATAAATATTTTGTTGAACCGAATATTGTTCCGATTAAACTGAGCACCGAGTTCATTAATGCCGCTATTTCTTCTTGTCCTGAACTAGCTCAAGTTAAAGAAAAAAGATACTTTGAAGTTCAAGGTTTATCTGAACGTGATGTCAACATTATTTTGCAAAGCAAAGATTTAGCAAAATATTATGATGATGCCGCTAAACATACAATTCATTTTAAATCATTGGCCAATTGGGTGACAGGTGAAGTCATCGCCTATTTAAATAAGCGTAACATCCCAATTGAAAACTTCTTTATTTCTCCTGCTCAATTAGCAATGCTTGTCAATATGATTGAGAAGAAAGAAATTTCTAATAAACAAGGAAGAGATATTTTTCAAGAGATGTTAACTAACTCTTCGAGCGTTAAAGAAGCGAAAGAAAAATTAGGGGTTAGCACGCAGATTAATGACAACAGTGTTATTCTTGCCTTTGTCACTGAGGTCTTAAATGCCTTTCCGGATTCGATTAAGGATTTTAAAGACGGAAAAGACCGAGCCTTAGGCTTTTTGGTTGGACAAGTTATGAAAAGATCACAAGGGAAAGTTAATCCGGGCTTAACATCAAAACTTCTTCTAGAAGAATTAAAGAAAAGGTGATGGATATGAAAACAATTTTAGTTACGGGCGGAACAGGTTTTATCGGCTCTCATACGAGTGTCGAACTAATTCAGGCTGGCTATGAAGT
>JAAZFR010000124.1 GCA_012971835.1 Erysipelotrichia bacterium | reverse complement strand
CTCTTGCTCAGTTCGTGTGGTCATCGACCATCGGATATTATTCGCATTGCGAAAAATGGTGAGTTATATCAAATGACAGAACCAGTTGTCGGTAGTAATTATGATAATTATCTTCGCCACACCGATAGCGAAGAAATACTATCTCTTTTAGATAATAACGAACCATTTATTTTCTATGTACTCGCGGAAACATGTTCGGGTTGTCTGGCCTTCAAGCCAAATTTGCTCCGCTATGTCTATGAAACATCAGCCCTAGTGTATTATCTTAATGCTTCCGATGAGGATGATTATTTTGAATACTCGAAAATTTGGCAACAATATCAAGATATTTTTATTGCCAATTTGGAAGTACCCTACTTATTGATTTTTGAAACTAACAGCGCTTACGCCAAGGGAGCAGTTAGTAAAATGACGGCTTTAACGTACTCGCCCTTTGAAACGATGATGAATCAACTAGTAAGAGTAAGCAATGTGTATTCACTAGTTTCTTACCAATCAGTAATGCATCGCCTAAATGAAGATGATGATGTTCTTTATTTTTTCTATGATCGGGATAACGCAAGAGCGAGAAACATTTACATAAATAAAATATTCCCAAAAGCTAGAGATAGCGAAAAGTCGATTATGATTGTCGACTTAAATCGCTTTAGTGAGGAAGATGGTATTTCTTTAAGAGAAACATTTGAACTCGGCGAAACAATCCCTCCTGCCGCTTATTATTATGTTGACGGCCTATTTGACAAAGTTCATTTGTTTGGTCTTGATGACCTTACCGATCAGCAATTCCTTGATTCCTATTTATAATAAAAAAGCCGGATCTTCATTAATGATGACCCGGTTATTTTTTACTTAACTTTTACTCTTTTTAAAACGGCCGATTTATACATTCCGTCTTCAAATTTAATGTCGACCGATCCCTGAATTAAGGGTAGACAATATCGACGGAAGGATTCATCCATATGGCCCGGACCCGCCATCATTGATTGAGGAACAATCCGCTCAGCATTGGCAATTCTAGCGATATCTTCTGGTACATATTCGACTTGATAAGGATTATCGCTTAAACGTTTAATACAAACCATCTCTCCAGTATGACCTTCAAGGGCTAATCTGACAGCAAGACTTCCGCAGGCAATCGCTTCTTCTTGATCAACTTTGCTCACGAGAAGAGGATCTGCTCTTTGCGGTAAAGATAACTCAATTGAGCGAGTTGGAAGGTCAAGGCGGACTTCGACCATGTCGGCAAGTTCGTCGCCTACACCACCCAGTTGCACGTGATTAAAGGCGTCAACGCGCGCTTTTGTCATATCGCGTTCAAAAGAAATGCCTTCCGAAATAACGACAATAGCATTACCTTTTTCATCGAATAATTTTTTGACATCTCTTAAAAAGTCATCGACATCAAACGGATTTTCCGGCAAATAAATTAAATCAGGTCTTGTTTCTTCCGGTAATAAATCAACCGAAGCAGTAAGCCAACCAGCATTTCGACCCATCACTTCAATTATATAAACTTTGCCGCGTTTGTAGACACGAGCGTCGACACAAATCGATTTGACGGTGTTAACAACGTGTTTGGCGGCACTTGCAAAACCGAGGGAATGGTCGGTTAAGGCTAAATCGTTATCAACTGTTTTGGGGACACCCATAACTTTACAGTCATATCCAATTTCTTTGCACAGCAATGATATCTTGTGACAAGTATCCATCGAATCATTGCCGCCATTAACGAAAACGTAGCCAATATTATACTTTTTTAAAGTATCAATAATGCTCATGTATTGCTTGTCGTGTAAATCCTTTGGAAGCTTGTAGCGTGTTGAACCTAAAGCTGCCCCTGGAGTTTGTTTAAGCAATTCAATTGTCTCTTCATCTTCTTGACCAAGATCAATTAGATCATCAACAATTAAGCCTTCAACTCCATAAAGCGAACCATAAATCTTATCAATTTCATTCGAATGTTTTTTGGCCTCGATAATCGCTCCATGAAGTGAGGTATTAATCACGGCGGTCGGACCACCACTTTGAATATAGACCATTGATTTTTTCATATTTTATTCTCCTAAATTTCCTGATGTGCCATTTTCGTATCTAAATCGAGAATTCTCTTCAATTGTCTTCGCAAACGCTTTCTAACGTTGAATAGTGTTATTAATTAATAGCTGATTATAACAACATCGCCTATAATTCTATGGAATTATCGAAACAATGTAAAGTAATCATCTTTCTAACCATTTAGTTTCAAAACAAAAACTTCAAAAACGATTCGAAAAGATAGAAGCTTTGCTTCTTTTTTTTAGATATATAGTATTTCTATGTTAAAACAACAAGAGAACAGCTAAAATGTAAGCGGTTGCATTGGCAAGATTAATCTTGTATTATCTTACTACACGCCCTAATGGGAGGTATCCGCATGGCATTCACATTAAAGTATCAAGGCAATGAAAAAAACTTTGAAAAAAAGGTCGCCCTACTCGACCTAGTATCAGATTCAAAAAAAGAGTTCGTCTGCGCAAAAGTCAATAATCGTATCCGCGAATTAACTTATGAAGTTTATTATGACGCCGAAGT
>JAAZFR010000123.1 GCA_012971835.1 Erysipelotrichia bacterium | reverse complement strand
TGACAATTGTCACTTTTTGCTTAGAGTTATGGCGTTAAAAATTAACAATAAGGTGGATATTTATTCATAAAAATCGGCAATATCTTTTAACGACTTTATGCCAAAGTTTTGCGGTAAAGAAAGACTTTTAAGGCTTTCGCCATCATAATTTTTACCTGCATAGAAGGATACAAAAAAATTCTTTTCGTACCATTTAAGTAATCGATCAACTGAAGGCATTTTATGATTCAAAATCTCTGCGAAACCGCGAATAACGCATAGTCCAAAGGGAAAATCTTCTTTAAAATATCGAGAATTAAAATCCGGAATGAAACCGTATTCCTTTTGAATCATAGGTGACTTAATACCGGAAAAAGCAGGGATATTCGAAATCTTGACAGTCATTTCCTTATAATTTTCTACACCATAGTGTTCTTTAAGCGATTTTATATATGATGTATCAAGATTTTTAAGTTTCAGAAGCATTGATTGTAACTCTCGGTCGCAAGAAAGAAGTACTTTTGAATCAGCATCAGTCCACTCCTTATAGAAGAGAGTCTCTTTATTCCAAAATTTGCCTTCACAATAATTTTTAAACATTGAGTATAATCGTGATGTATGAAGAATTTGGTTTGATGGCACAAGAGTTACAGACAAATAATTAGGTAAGGCGTGGCATTTAACCTTCAATATTTTTTCAAATATTTTACATATCTTATTTGATTCTTTAGAAGGAATTGATCCAAAGAATAATTCGTCTTTGCGACCCAAATTATATACTGATTCGCCATATACACTTATTCGAGAAATAGCGTGTACTCTTTGAAAGCCAAAAACCACGTGACCCGAAGAAATCAAATCTTTAAATAAAAATTCTTTACCGCCAGAACCAGGGATGAATCCAAGCATGGCGCCTTTTTTTATGTGTTTTTTAATGATGTCCGTAGAATCCATCAACACGTTGGTCGGAAGTGTAGAAATAATCACGTCAGCTTGGCCGATTGTCGCTTCTGGATCGTTAGATATAACATCTACCTTACCAATAAAATCAAGCTCACCAGTTGGTTTTAATACTTGAATGTGCTTTTTCCACAATTCAGGGCGAGATGTGTGAAGCAATGTGATCACATTTTTATTTCTGCTTAAGTCAGCTAATAATAAAGTGCCGATATTGCCGCCACCCAAGATACATATTTTAATAACGTTTTCATTTTTCATGTTTCTTAACCCTTTCGAAAATCGAATATTGAAAAGACAAACAAACGCAAAATAAGCCACGTATTAAATCGACAAAACCTCTTTTAGTGCCTTTATTAATAAATCATTTTCTTCTGGCAGTTTGATCGCTAAACGAATGTACTCGCCATCAAATCCTTTTTTGCTAGATAAATCTTTAATAAAAAGGTCGTAGTTGTTAAGCAGTTTTATAGTTACAGATTTAGCCTTATATCCATCCATTAATTCGCATAAAAAGTAATTAGATTGAGAAGGAATAACGCGAATGTGAGGCAATGTAGAAAGTTTTTGGAAAAAATCATTCCTTACTATAGAAAATCTTTTCATTCCATCTTTGTATTCGCTCTTGTACTTTTCAAAAATTTGCAGAAAAAATTCGCCAAATGAATTGATGTTCCAAATTGAAACATCCTTTTTAATATAATTAATTAGATCAGCATTTGCTGAGGCTAAAATGCCTAATCGAAGACCGGGTACACCAAATGATTTGGAAATGCTTTTTATTAGGACAAGGTTAACATACTTCTCTAAGATAGCGTTATGCATTAATGATGAATCTTCTTCATAATCCGAAAAATCAATAAAGGATTCATCAACGACCATTCTTATCTTTTTTCGCTTAGACCATTCAAGAATCCGAAGCATATCATCTTTCTTTATGTAGTTTCCGGATGGGTTGTCGGGGTTAATAATAAACAGTGTTGATATCTCCTTTTTTTCAAAAAAATTCACGAGATCATCCGCATTGTATTGAAGCGATCGATTCAGGGGCTTATAACAATGTATCTTGTCTGATTGATACCGATTTGGATATTCTTCAAAGGTTGGAATAATTATTCCAATATTATCGTGCATAGTGCTCATAACCGATTTGATCAACTCCGCTGCGCCATTACCAACAACAACATAATCTCGCTTCAAATCAAAGTATTTAGCGGCAAGAAGATTATTGACCGATATACCAGATGGATAATCGCGAATTAGTCTATCAAAACTAGCTTTTATTTCATCAATCAATTTCTGCGGAGGGAAAAAGGGATTTACTAAGTAACAATAATCAATAATGCCGTCATATCTCCAATATCCGCCAAATCTATTTTGTATCTTCTCTAATTTTTCCTCTGGGGAACGAGCAAATATTGATTCAGCAATATCGAGGTCTTGAACATCGTCGATTTCGTACCAATGGACTCCATTTAAAACACTTGCTTTGATTTCTGGTTTTTCTAAAAGAGTTATTACTTTTAAAACTTGCTCATAGTACTCGTTGTTACCAAGTGCTTTACTATAAGCTTCTAAAAAGGGAATGTAGTGAGTACGGGAAAATTCCTTGCTAAATTTATAAATGTTAACGGTTTTATAATAGTTTTTTGCATCTACAAATTTGAAGTGCTTTTTACCAAGAAAATTCTTTATGTTGTTATCTTCGTCGATTGTTACGACCGTTCCATCCATCCAACTTTCGTATTTTGCAATCAGTGCTAAGCTAGGATACGGGTCTTCAACAAGAACGCGAAGGGCTTTATCTTCAAAGATCAAATCAGATTCAAGGAGAAGAGTGTCATCTTTGATGAGATAATCTTTTGCCAAGTAAAGCGAATAAATATTATTAGTGCGATCATAAATTTCGTTATTAACATATATTATCTTTGTTTTTATCAGTAACGTAGCTATGTATTCTACAAGCTTCTGTCCTTGATAACCAATAACGATTACGATTTGATTTAAATTAAGTTCGTCGAGTTGTTTAAGCATTCTCTCAATTAATGTAACACCATTAACTTTTATCATGCACTTGGTGTTATCGTTAGTTAAATCCTTGAGGCGCTTCCCCATCCCTGCCGCCAAAATTACTGCTTGCATATTCACATCCTCATTTCTAAAAGCGAATCATTCATAACGATATAATACTAACATAGCATTAAATGAAAAGTAGATTAATATCTTAGATAGCCAACTGCTTATAAAATGATTAAATGGGGTTTATTTAGAAAAAAGAGCTTCGATACAGGTATTAGTTGCGCTTGATGAATCGCGAGTGATGAATTTTTCCTTTAAAGCAATACTGTGTTGCGTTTCTCTTTCAAAATTAAATTTTAAAATTCTTTCAATTAGCTGCTGCTCGTTTTCGACAACTCCACCCGGAAATTCGCTTCTCATATCGAAGTAAAGTCCTCTTGTTGAAGCATAATTATCATAATCATATGCGAATGAGACAATTGGTTTTTTGATTAATGCTGCATCCCACAGAAGACTTGAATAGTCAGATATTACAATATCAGCAATAGCAATTTGATGATTAATATATGGATAGTTTGAGCCATCAGTGAAAAATGAGTTGAATAATATTGTGTTCCTCTTGCATGAAACAAAAATACCAAGAAATCGGAAAAAGGCACTCAATACAATGCGATAAGTGTACTGAAAGAAAGTATTGTGCTTTATAAAAAATTCGATTTTTTTGATAAATTGATTCTCCAACTTGAATTCTCCCAATAATTTTCAACTTATGTAATATGTCTCTATGACCAGTCGAATAGTTCTCCCAAAGACTTGAAAATAACTTTTTCCATTATATGAAACGAAAGTATTATATCATTGCAAGTCAAAAGCTAACAACTATCGATAGTTGCCGTAATATAATCACCACACTAAATTAATATGAAAGAATGAAAATAATGGTTCAAATTAACTAAGAAATAATAATTATTATAGATTAAGTAAACGAAGTATGGCATTTTTGTATTTTAAATAGTTTTTATCAGAAATTATGGAGGTTATCGCTTCGTTTTTCGTCTTAATATCCGAAGAGAAACCATTTTGAACAAAAGTCCTGTGAACATTGACAATTGATTGTGCTAGTTGGTTCGGATTTTCTGGCTCACAAATTGTTACTGATTCATCGTTTAAAAAGTAACGAACAATTTTTGAATAGTTTTCGATAGAAAGAATTATTGGTTTGCCAGCATTTAGACAAAACGCAAGTTTGCTTGGCAACGCTGTTTTAAAAACTCCTCTGCGCAAAGAAATAATATTAACATTAGCAGAAGAATATATTAACGGCATATTGCCAAACGACTGTGGAGGCAAAAAAACGAGGTTTCTATTTTTATTTGATTTTGCTCTTTTAGCAATGTTTTTCGAAAGAGCTCCATCGCCCATTACAACAAATATGATACTATCGTTTTTTATTAAGTTGGCCGCTTTAATAATAGTGCCAACATCTTGAAATCTGCCAATATTCCCTGCATATAAAACAATAAATTTATTCGCGAGTCTTTCGTCTTGATAAAAGTAATTGAAATTATCTTTTTTTATTTGTTCCGATTTTGGAGCCCAATTATAAATTGTGACAATTTTTTCTTTGCTAATTCCTTTACTTGATAAAGTATCTCGCATGTCATCAGATATCGTTATAATTAAATCAGAATTATTATAGGCATCTAAAGTTTTTTTTAGAAAAGGCAACAAGAATAATTTACTATATTGACTTAACAACATTGCGTTATCTGGAAAGATGTCTTGCACATTGTAAACAATTTTTGATTTCGAATTCTTTTTGAAATAATTAATCAAAATATAGGCCACAGGAGAAGACTGAACGAATACTACATCAAAAGTTAGATGATTTTCTTCGATATATTTAATGATTTCTTGAAGATAGTGAATTTCTTTTGTGTATCGAGAAAAAAGAAGTCGCTTATTGGTTTTTTTGAATGGAAAATTTATATGATTATCTATTTTAGTGATTTCATTAATGGTGAAGTTTTTTTCAAAAATAGTAGTAGAGAATAACTTGTCTTCTTCGAAAGTTTTGATAACGTCTTTCAAAAGATGAACGGATGGTCCAGGTGAACTTAAAGACATACCTAATGCGAACAATATTTCCATGATAAAATTCTACTACATTTCATGGGAATGAGCACCGACAAAATTATTGAATGGAAATGACATATATTAACGCGATTTTTCGTTATATCGTAGTTTCAACACCAATTAGCAAAAAATATTAGAGAACCGGATTCTATCTTTTTTCAGCATTGGATGCGAAACTGATACTTTTAGAAAATAAAATTAGCAATTTTCTATTAATACGGCTGTTTTTCAATTTATTTTTTGAGATAAAAGGTATTGCTATAACAATATATAGAACAATTATTTCCGATACGACGAATAGAGTGAGATTGGGGATTAAAAAGACAATCAGTAATCCAGAGATAAGCACACTAAGTATGAGAGTCAGTGAGGAAGGAATTGCTTTTATAAAATAATCTTTGAGTGATTTCGAATCAGCTCGTATAAATTTCTCGCTTAATAATAAATTAATTAAATGAACTTTTGTGACTAAAAGCAAAATAAGGGGCGATGGTATAAAAAGATAAGTTATAAATGACCCGACACCCAGAAGGAGAGCAAAAAAGAATAATGGCCAGAAGAATAGTCCGCGCTTTTTATTCCTTAGAGAATAGATACTCGATAATGTTCTCGGCAAAACCAAGAAAATTATTGTTAACATTGTCATGAATATTATATAGGTGATAACTTGTTCATTTTGTTGATAAAAAATGTAAAACGCCACTAAGGTTATCAGCCCTAATAGTAATGCTGCATATTTTGCAGCTTGCTTTTCAAAACGATCGACATCGTAATGAGGAAGGTTGTACTCAAGATTCTCGGCATTAATGATAATTTCACGATTTAATTGTGGGTGACGTCTATCATACAGCCACGAAAGGGCGGGTAGCGTTACTAATGCAGTAGTTGTAATTCCCTCAATGGTTAAGTCAAATAACGTCGAGGTTTCGACCATCGTGTAACCCAAGAATGCACCAAAGATTATGAGAGCAGGTATTCCAATTTTATAATTCTTAATGGCAACGAAAATATCGAGGCCAAATATTGCTAAAACTAGTAGAGAATATGGTATTAAACCAGTAAGTCCCCACTGCCCTAATATTTCCAAAAAGCCATTATGAGAAAAGTAGTTTGAAACATGCCGAGGATTAATCTCTCCTGTGTGAAAATAGAGCGTGTTGCCGAAGTTTATTAGTCCTCTCCCAAACCATAAATGTATGCCTTTTGATAATGATATAACACTATTCCATATCTCGATTCTACCATCATAGGAACCGATGCCTAGTTCAACATAATATTCAAGTATAAAACGGCGGGCTTCATTGAAAAGTTGAACTTCCATAAAAAACGGGAATGGCATTAACAAAACTCCACAAACTAAGGCAATGCCTACAATAACTAAGAAAATAATGTTACGAATCTTGCTTTTCTTAAAAGTGGCTATCATTCGATATATGAAATGAGCAACAAATGTAATAAGGGCGATTCCAAACGCCGCTTTAGAGAAAGTGAAGAAGATATTAACGAAAAGGAAAATCAAAAAGACATAGTTATACCATTTGGGTAAATATGAAATGATGACATATAACGCCAGCATGCCTAGTAAAAGCATTAACGCATACATATTTCGGTTAAAAACAAATGACTGGGGATGGACATAACCGCGTAAACCGTGCTGGTATAAATGCACGTATGAATCAAAATCAAGAACATAACTAACAATTGCCGAAACCAAAGAAACCGTAACGATAATATACATTAAAAATAAGACATATCGCTTAAAACTGATTAAACGAGGCAAGATTATGATTTGAATGTACACGCCAATTGCCGCTACTAAAACAAATAGAAAACTTTTGATTTTATCAACTATGCTTGTTGTATATGTTTTGATAGCAATCGTTTCTACTTCATCAATAATCTCTATTGTTTCAAAGAATTGGGTTTCTGGCGTCATGAATATGCCAATAGCGGCACCCAACACAACAATTGATAAGATAGCAATCGTAATCCAATTTGCATTAAGGCCGTTATATTTATGTTCGCAATAAAAATAGTATCCTAAAATAATCATAATCCCCGAGAAAAGAAGAATGTATTCTAGCAAGGTAAACGGCCTTTGAAAGTTACTCAAATCAAAAATAACGACGTTTTCGGCAAAATATGCCATGAAAATCATCGCTACCCAGAAGAGAATATTAGTTAATAAATTCTTTTGTTTGATGAGCATCTTTTAAGTTATCTAGTAAATAACATTTATATATTATCACTTCGATAACCAAATGTGCATTTTACGAGCCTTCAAAAAGAAACAATTTGCGAATCGTAAGGAAAAATATTTTTGCATCTAAACCAAAAGAAATGTTTTTTGCATAGTGGGCATCTAATTCGGCTTTTTGCTTCACTTCGTGATTACGACCATGTGTTTGGGCGTAGCCGGAAAGACCCGGGCGAAGTGAATTAGGGTTTGGAAAATATTTGTCTCGTTCATTAATGATGTCGTCTTCATTGCAAGCGGCGGCTGGTCGTGGCCCAATAACGCTCATTTGACCAATAAATATGTTAAATATTTGCGGCAGCTCATCTATACTGGTCTTTCTTAAGAAAACTCCTATTCCTGTTAACATCGCTCTTTGTTGTTCTTTAGATAAATTGCTTGGTGGTATTTCAGGAGCGCCGACTTTCATGGTTCGAAACTTAAGAATGCGAAAAACCTTTTTATCACGCCCAATTCTTTTTTGTCGAAAAAAGACCGGTCCTTTGGACGTACAGACTACCATCAAACCTATTATGACAAGAAAAGGGGTTAAAATAAGAATCGCGAAAAAGGAAACAAAAATGTCAAAGAACCTCTTTAATCCAAGATACAGTCTTTGCTTTTTCGTAAAACCTTTGTCAGCCATACTTGAAATACTTTATAACAATTTCATATTGCTATCAAGAAAATAAAATCGAGTGTTATGTTTTACATTATTTATGCCATGTAGTTTTATTAACAATATGGACATAGCTTTGAATAACTTTTACAACTTTTGTCGATACATCAGTGCTTAGATAATCGACTGGTAAAATAGTTATCGGCCGTTCTGAAGAAATTTTAATCGACAGTTCACTTGCCGCTAGAACGTCACGGCTTTTAATGCCACCGACAACTATAGTTCCGGCATCAAGCCCTTCGGGGCGTTCTGTCGAGGTCCGAATGAGAACACCAGGAAAACCCAAAATTGCCGATTCTTC
Organism: Erysipelotrichia bacterium; assembly: GCA_012971835.1. The sequence continues at coordinate 257 of JAAZFR010000123.1, read as the reverse complement.
AGTTAGGGTTCCACTATCACTAACAACGAGTAAAGCGTTGGCTTGTAATTTAACATAATCAAGAAAGCCAAGTGGTTTAATGTTTTGCACAAGAGGGTGAAAAACAATCTTACGCTTATCAATAAATTTGCGGGTACGCGGGTGCGTCGAATAGATGACAGGGACTTCATATTTTTTGGCGATTTCGTTAATAGAATTAACTAGTTCAACAAAATTTTCTTCAATATCGACATTTTCTTCGCGATGAGCGGACACGA
>JAAZFR010000122.1 GCA_012971835.1 Erysipelotrichia bacterium | reverse complement strand
GAGCCCCGACGTTGCATAACAACGCCTTCAAAAGCTTGGAGACGCTCTTTTTTGTTTTCGATAATTCTCACGAAAACCTTGACTGTGTCACCTGAACTGAAATCAATGATATCGGATTTGAGCTGAGAAGCTGTAACTTCGTTAACGATGTTGGAATTCATTTCTGTATCCTCCTTTTCATATGGTTTCTTAAGGCGTTCTTGTCCCAAACAATGACAGCGGACCGTCTGCAGCGCATTTATAAGCGCTTAGTTATATTACCAAATTAATATTTGGTTGACAAGAAACAATTATTCGATAGTTGCTGTTAAGTATTTTTGCTTGACAGCGTTGCTTGATTATAATAAACTTTTTAAGGAAAAAGGAGAAAGCATATGTCAGTAAAAATTAGGTTAACAAGAGTCGGTCGCCATAAAGATCCATTCTTTCGTATTGTTGTCGCCGATTCACGCTATGCTCGTGATGGTCGCTACATTGAACAACTAGGCTTTTTTGATCCTGCTAAAGGTATCGAAAACGCAATTATCGACGAAGAAGTAACATTAAAATGGCTCCGTCAGGGCGCGACCCCATCTGATACGATTCGTACTTTATTTACGAAAAAAGGATTGATGGCCAAGCTCGCCGAGAGCAAGAAAAGCGTTAAAGGAGATAAATAATGGATTACGAGAAGATTATTCACGCCTTGATTGATTCCTTTGTTGAAAACAAAGACATTATCATGATTCGTGAACTTCCAAGTGATTCACCACGCGATATCGTCTTATTGATTGTCGCTGAAAACGAAGACACCGCTCGACTTATTGGCCGTAAAGGCTCAATCGCTAATGCCCTTCGAGAAATGATCTCCATCGCAGGCAAAACGGAAAATAAACGCATTCACTTAAAGTTTGAATCGTTTGAAGATAAGAACGAGGATTAATCCCCGTTCTCTTTTCTATTATGGAACAAGTTTCAATTGGAAAAATTATTGGTACCGTCGGACTTCGTGGCGAAGTTAAGGTTTTTGTTACGACCGATTTTCCTGTTCAACGTTTTAAAAAGGGCCGAAAGGTCACACTTTTAAATGAAGAGACAGAAGAGTCATTGACCTCAATTATTGTTTCGGCTAGAAAAGTTAAAGATCGCTTTGTCGTCACTTTTGATAACATCAATATAATTGAAGAAGCTGACAAAATGATTGGTTTTTTAATCTTAATTGAGAAGCAGCAAGACGAACTTCCACATGGCTATTTCTTTCACGATGATTTGATTGGCTGTTCAACAATCGATGAAGAGAATAATCTAATCGGCATTGTTTACAAAATAGAAGACTATCCTGCCCACCGCACTTTGCGGATTAAACGGCAAGAGAGCCCTGATGTTCTTGTGCCTTTTATAAAAGCTTTTATCAAAAGCGTTAATATGGAAAAGAGAGAGATTATCATTAAGGTAATTGAAGGAATGCTATGAACATAACAATCTTGACTCTTTTTCCGAATATGTTTGATGGCTTTATGCAAAACTCAATTATCAAAAGAGCTATCACTAAGAAGGCCGTAACTATCAAGGTCATTAATATTCGTGAATATACCAAAGATCGCTATCGTCGAGTCGATACTCCTCCCGTTGGTGGAGG
>JAAZFR010000121.1 GCA_012971835.1 Erysipelotrichia bacterium | reverse complement strand
TCATCCATGGCTGCTGTTCGCCGGTCCGACAAAAAAACGACTTCACCTTGTGGCGCATCTTTTTTCCTCCCTACTCGACCCGCGATTTGTACAAGGGCGCTTGTTGTATATATCGCGTGATCACACTCAAAAACGATAACCTGAAGATTTTTTAGTGTCACGCCTCGCTCAAGCACTGCGGTTGTTACTAAATAGTTGTATTTACTTTGACGAAAATCATTAATAACTTTTTCTCTGTTTTTTCTTTTCGAATGAACGTAATTACCCTTCCGAATCCACTTGCTCAAGAAGGCAAATAAATCTTCACATTTAGCTATCGTTGGCACAAATATGAAAATAGGTTTGCTTTCTTTTATTAACTCGCGAATTTTTCTAATAAGAAAAAAGTGTTTCAAAATGCCAATCATAATAACAATTTTAGGTACCGGAAGGGGAAAACCGTGATATCGCGCATTAATACTTATGGTCTCGCCGCCTTCTTTTTTGAAAGCACTAATCTGATTGCTAGATAAGGTCGCTGACATAATGACATAATTGCCGCGACAACTACGGATAAACATAGCGCGTAAAACTTCATCACCTTGATAAGGGAAGGCATCAATTTCATCCATAATCAAAAGATCAAAATAGTTCTCATATCGATAAAGTTGATGCGATGTAAGAACAATAAGTTCGCCCTGAAGATTTTCATTGTGACCGCCATAGACAGCGATAACAGAGTTGCGAGGAAAAACTTCCGACAAACGTTTATAAATTTCGATAACAACATCTTTTCTAGGTATGGCAAAGCCAACTTGTTGCCCTTTAATTAGAGCGTTTTTTATAACCGCAAAAGTCAACTCCGTCTTGCCAGCCCCACAAACTGCGGAGATCAAGACATTCCTGCTCTCGCCAATAGCTTTGACTATTTTATTTGATGCCTCAACTTGTTCATCCGAAAGATCATAGTTTAAATTGAGAATTGCGCAATGCGATTTGTCTTTATTTTCGCATGCGCTTTTTCCTGCGAAAGTTATACACTTACGGCAATAAGGTTTACCCTTTTTGTAGCCAATATACAGCGGATTGCTGTTACCGCAGCGAGGACACTCAAACATAACAATAAATATATAAGTAATAAAAAAACAGAAGCCGCTTACTATAAGCAAACTTCTGTATTAATTACGAAGACAAAAGGTAATTATTTTTCTTTTTCGATATTTTTAATAATATCCACTCGATTAGCATGGCGACCGCCATCAAACGGGGTTTCAAGAAAAATATCAACGCGTCTAATGACATCATCAAGTTCCATAAATTTTTGACCGAATGTTATAACATTGGCATCATTGTGTTCTCTTAAAAGACGGGACACGGTGTCGTTATATCCAATACCAGCACGGACTCCTTTAACTTTGTTAGCGGCAATCATCACGCCTTCGCCACTTGTACAAACTAGAATTCCTCGATCAGCTTCGCCATTCGCAACCTTCTTTGCGGCCGCGGCTGCATAATCAGGATAATTAACTGATTCATTAGAAAAAGTACCGACATCAAAAACATGAAATCCTCTTTTTTCTAAATGCCTTCTGATTTCATTTTTATACTCAAATCCACCATGATCTGAAGCTACGACAATGCGCATATTCTCACCACCAATATTCTTTAAAATATCATTAAGAGAAATATTACCTTCTCTTAACATTACAATTTTATCATAAGCGGCGATAACTGTCGAAGGAGTTGCCCCTTTTGACTGACCAAGAATAACACCGCCTATTTCTTCATCGAATTCCTTGATAACATCTAGATCGATCGTCAATGGCTTTTGATCAACTCGATTCGCGCTTGGGACAAGAAGTGGTTTACCAACTAAACGAATTAACTCTCGAACATCATTATCATCAGGAACGCGAATACCGACATGTCCAGTACCTAAATCAACCCAATTTGGAACACCGGGGCGGGCGTTAAGGATAATTGTTAGCTCGCCAGGTAAAAATTTGTTAATAATTTTCTCGGCCTTAGGATTAATATAAGCGTACTTCCCGATTTCACTAATCGAGGAGCACATTAGCGTAAATGGCTTATCTGGTTTCCTTTGTTTAACGTTTACTAAATCATCAAAAGCTTTCTTTGAATCAAAAACAATTCCGAGACCATAAACTGTCTCGGTAGGAAAAGCGACAATCTTCTCATTTGCAAGAAGGCGCGCAGCTATATCTAAGTTGGCTTTTTCAATGTGTTCCATGTTAATAATACTACTACTATTCTATATAAATAGAAATCATACGATCTTTTCCATTAATATCTTGTTTTATTTCCCATTTTGAATTGGGGGCATACTTCTTTACTAGTTCAGACGTTTTCTCACGCATGTCATGGCCGATTTCAAAAATGAGCAAGCAAGGTTTATCACAGATGGCCGGGCACATAGTTAAGATATCCTTATAAGTTTTTAACTCTTCTTTGTCAACAAGGGCTTGGTATGGTTCAAACCGGATTACACTGTCGTCGATTTCTGAGACATTAGTGATGTAGGGAGGGTTTGAAATAATAATATTGGCTTTGACTCGATTGAAATATAGCGGTTGGAGGGACTCGCCCTCAAAAAAATCAATTTTAAAATTGTATTTCTTTGCATTGTGTCGTGCCACATTCAAAGCATCGTTAGAAATGTCAGTGGCGATGACCCTAGCTTTAGGAAATTCTTTTGCCATCGCAAGGGCAATTGCTCCTGAACCAGTACCAATATCTGAAATCACTAATGGGGTATTCAAATATAAATCTCGGATTTTTTGAAATGCGTATTTGACAACTTCTTCCGTCTCCATTCGCGGAATAAGAACGCGATTATCAACAAATAAATTTATGCCAAGAAAGCGGGCATTATTTAGAATGTACTGAACGGGCTCGCCATTCAAAAATCGAGCAAAGTACGATTGAAAAAGCTGCAAATCAGCTATTTCTGCATCATTATTCACGAAAAAGTCTGTCATTTCGGTATAACCTTGAATATGACAAATAATTTCCCGAATAGCGATTTCGTTTTGCCGAATATAATCGGAATCACGAACTACGCTATCATATAATTGTTTTATCGTTGGCATTTTATTCGCCTAATAATTTTTGCTGTTGATCAAAATGAATAAGAGCCTCGAGGATCTCATCGAGATCACCTTCCATAATCCGATCAAGTTTTTGAAGAGTCAAAGATATGCGATGATCGGTAACGCGATTTTGCGGGTAGTTATAAGTTCTAATCTTCTCGCTTCTTTCGCCAGTTCCAACCTTCAACTTTCTTTCACTTCCGATTTTTTCATCTTGTTCCGCTTGGAGATTACTCAAAATTTTTGCCCTAAGCATTCGCATGGCAATTTCTCGGTTTTGAATTTGTGATTTTTCAGTTTGGCAGCTCACAACAATGCCCGTTGGTAGGTGGGTGATGCGCACAGCGCTTTCTGTTTTGTTGACGTTTTGTCCGCCGGCACCTTGTGAACGATAAGTATCAACTTGTAAATCTGCAGAATTAATATTGACTTCAATTTCATCAGCTTCCGGAATTACTAAAACGGTTGAGGTAGAAGTATGTATCCGTCCCGAAGCCTCGGTGCGCGGAATTCGTTGAACACGATGAGCACCACTTTCGAACTTCAATTTCGAATAAGCACCCTCGCCTTTAATCATAAAAGATACGAGCGAGAATCCGCCCGCGCCTGATGAGCTTTCGTCAATCATCTGAATCTTCCAATTATTGCGTTCGGCATATCTTGTATACATTCTAAATAAGTCGCCAGCAAAAATATTGGCTTCATCACCGCCAACGGCTCCACGAATTTCTACGATAATATTTTTGTCATCGTTTGGATCTTTAGGAAGAAGCATTAGGTGGAGTGCCTCCTCGATGGATTCAATTTTTGCTTGAAGGGTATGGTATTCTTCTTTGCCTAAATTAGATATTTCTAAATCATCATCCTGCATCATGGAAAACGCCCCATCCATCTCGCTTAAAAACTTGGTATATTCATCGTATTTCTCGCAAATGTCAGCTATATTTGAGCGTTCTTTAGAGAGGCTACGAAAACGAGAAATATCGCGAACGACATTCTCGTTAGCGAGTTCATTATCAATTTCCGCTAGACGCTTTTTGGTTGCTTCAAGACGTCTCAACATGCTTTCTTCCATAATTGCTCCTTAAATAAGCGTTGAGATTATACCACATCTACCCTTTTGAATAAAGCGTTAGTTTTTCTCCTTAATATTAATATTAAACATCTATTTTTATCTTTAATAGAAGTGAATAAATATGTATAATTACCAATAGGATATATAAATGGCATACAAAGCTCTATACAGGACATATCGCCCCAAATCATTTTCAGAAGTAGCAGGTCAAAAACACATTGTCCGCACGATTGAAAACGCTTTGGCAAATAACAAAATCGCTCATGCTTATTTGTTTTGCGGTCCACGTGGAACTGGCAAAACATCAATGGCTAAGCTTTTCGCCAAGGCTTTGAACTGTGAGGAAGCTTTTGGACATCAGTGTAATGAATGCGGAAATTGTTTAAGTGTGACTGACGGTTCACATCCTGATGTTATCGAGATTGATGCTGCCAGTAACAACGGCGTAGAAGAAGTTCGCGATCTTATCGAAAAGGTAAAATATCTGCCAATTAAGGGCAAATATAAAGTGTATATTATTGATGAAGTTCACATGATGACAAGTGGCGCATTTAACGCCTTATTAAAAACATTGGAAGAACCGCCCGCTCATGTCGTTTTTATTCTTGCAACTACTGAGCCCCATAAAGTCCTTCCGACTATCGTTTCACGCTGTCAACGGTATGATTTTACCAAAGTTGATGATGATGCAATTCGTGAAAAAATGGTCGAAATTCTTGATTTGGAAAAAATTAAGTATGATATTCCTGCCATCAACGCCATTATCGATTTGGCTGACGGCGGTGTCCGCGACGCTTTATCCATTCTCGAACACGTTTTAGCTTACGCAGGTAATTCCATTAAAGAAAAAGATGTTTTTGATTTATTTGGACTTGCCTCAACTAAAGAAAAACTGGATCTAATAAAAGCGATAGCAAATGGGGATGTTAAAGATGTCTTAAAAAGAATGGAATCCTTTATTGCTTCTGGCATTGACATTAAACGGCTTACATCGAACTTACTAGACGTCTTAAAAGACGCTCTCGTTTATAGCAAAACGGAAGAACAAATTCTTCTTTCGGTTATAACCGAAAAAGACGCCTTAGACTTAAAGAATCTAATTGAAGTTGAACGCCTTAATGAAATGATTGAAATACTTCTTAAAGCTCAAAATGATTTTAAAGTTGTTTCAAATATTCGCTCATTATTTGAGCTGGTCTTGCTTCGTCTTGCCACCTCATCAAACAAGAGTAAAGGAAGCGAATATATAGAACCGAAAGAGGAAAAAATAGTCGATAAGCCGCTTCCAAAACCGGAACCCAAAGTTGAAACCAAAATCGAATCAAAAGCAAGCGAGAAATCAATTGAACAAAAAATCGAGACAATAGAGGTTAAAGCTGTTGAACCAGCACCTCTAGTTGAAACTAACGGTTCAACTGTTCCTTCATGGCTTTTGGAAGATGAGATGACAATTGATGAAAAAATCAAACCGGCTATTGAAACAAAAATTAAAAGCAAAGATTCCAACACTCAGGATAAATGCACAATCAATACTTCTGGAGACAAAAACGCAATTGATGATGAAACGATGATAAAAATTATGGTTCTTGGCGATAAAGAAGAACGGCAAACCATCAGCAAGAAATGGGATGATTTCAACGCTCTAGTCGCTCACCCAAAATATGGACTTGTCGCCTCATTATTAAAAGATGGTCGCCCATATATTGTCACTAAAGATGTTTTAGTTCTTGAATATGATTTTGATTGTCTTTCTGATCGCATAAACATTGTAACTAATCAGCCTGCTATAGCAGAATTAATTAAAGGGATCCTCGGACGAGAGGTATTTGTCTATGCCATCATCCGCAGTGAAGCCCTCAGACTTCAGAAATCCTTTTTTGGATTACGACAAATCAACAAACTACCAAAAGCGAAAGACATTGTATTGAATTTTAAAGGAGAAAATTTATGAATATGCAGAACTTATTAGCACAAGCTCAAAGAATGCAGCGTGAACTAAAAAAGGCTCATGAAGATTTAGCTCAAGAAGAGTTTTCTGTTTCTAAAGGAGGAGCCGTTACGGTCATTTTTTACGGCGACCGCAAGATTAAGGAGATTAATATTGATGAGGGTGCTCTTGATGCCGAAAATAAAGAGATGATCGAGGAAATGCTCAAACTGGCGATCGATGAGGCCTTAAAAAACATCAAACTCGCTGAAGACGAAATAAATGTTCGCATAACAGGACGCGTTGAAGGAATGATGGGATTGTAATGAAAGATTTAAAATCGCTTAATCGCTTAGTTGAGTCGTTTGCCAAACTACCAAGCGTTGGACGAAAGTCCGCCGAGAGAATGGCTTTGGCGGTTTTAGAGATGAACGAAGAAGAGGTCCAGGAATTTTCTAAGGCCCTCGAAAATATCAAAACGACAATTCATAAATGCCCGATTTGTGGCTTATATACCGAGGAAGAAAAATGCGAAATATGTGCCGACAATGAACGAGATGAAAAAACATTAATTGTCGTTTCATCATTTCGTGATGTATATGCCTTTGAAAAATTAAATACCTTTAAGGGTCGCTATCATATTCTAGGTGGCGTTTTAAGTGCCGTTTCCGGTGTAAGCGTAGAAGATCTAAATATCGATTCATTGCTGAAGCGCATTGAAGAAAACGGTGTTCAGGAAATAATTTTAGCAACCAATCCAACAATCGAAGGTGAAACCACCGCTTTATTCATCGCTAAATTACTAGAAGATAAGGCTGTCAACATCACGCGCCTTGCATATGGCCTTCCGATGGGTGGGCACGTCGACTATGCTGACTCACTAACTCTTAACAAAGCACTTGAAGGACGACGTAAGTTGTAAAAGGAGAAAAATATGTTTATAACATTTGAAGGACCAGAAGGCAGTGGGAAAACAAGTGCTGCCAACGAAATAGTTCGCCTCCTTATATCCAAAGGATATGACGTTGTCTATACCCGCGAACCAGGAGGAACGCCGATTGCCGAAGAAATTCGCGGAATTATTCTCGACAAGAAAAACACCGCTTTAGATCCTCGGGCAGAAGCTCTTCTTTACGCTGCCAGTCGCCGCCAGCATCTAGTGGAAAAAGTTTGGCCGGCACTCAAGGAAGGCAAAATCGTCATTTGTGATCGCTTTCTCGATTCGTCACTGGCCTATCAAGGTGCTGCTCGTAACATCGGGGTCGATAATGTCTTAAACATTAATCTTTTTGCCACTGAGGGAACGTATCCGGATTTAACACTTCTTTTTGATATCACTCCCGAAAAGGGTTTAGAAAGAATTGCCATAAATAAGAAAAGGGAAGTCAACCGTTTGGATCTTGAAGCTTTGGGATTCCACCGCCAGGTTCGCGAAGCTTTTCTCGAGTTAGCGAACAAATATAAAGACCGCTATTTCGTCATTGATGCTTCAAAAACCCTTTCAGAAGTCGTTGGGGTGGCTCTTAACGCGATAATTGATCGTTTGGAGCTTAAACATGCTCGCCTCTGAATACATTAAAAAATATCAACCTGTTCTCCATCGCGTTTTTTCTAATGCGATAGAAAGCGATAAGTTATCTCATGCTTATCTCCTCTCAGGAGAGCCAGGAACACCATTAAAAGATGTCGCCTTATATTTCGCAAAATCGATTGTTTGCGACATGCCTGAGCCACTCGCTTGCGAGCGCTGCTTAACATGCATTCGTATCGAAGATGGCAGTTTTGCGGATTTAATGATTTTTGATGGGCAGGAAACAAGCATCAAAAAGAATGATGTTACGGAAATAACTTCAAATTTTGAGAAGACGGCAATGGAAGCAAAAGGCATTATGATATATATTCTTCATCTCGTGGAAAATATGACAATTGAAGCCGTCAATTCATTGCTCAAATTCTTAGAAGAACCCGGTAAAAATGTCTACGCTTTTTTAACGACCGAAAATGAGGCAAAGGTTTTACCCACCATTATCTCGCGAACACAAGTTCTGCACCTCAAAACAATCGATAAACTGCAGTTAATCGAGGAAAGTATTGCACAAGGTTGCTCACGTGAGGATGCCGAAATATTAAGTTATTTTCTTAACGACCCGACGACAATCATAGCAACATCGGAAAGCCAAGATTATTTAAATGCCAAGCAGGCACTGACTAATCAGTTAGAGGCCCTGCGCATTTCAAAAGACGAAGCTCTTTTCGTATCACAAAAAGATATTGTTCCCATTATTAGAAGTAAAGAAGCGGCTCGTTTTTATCTTGATATGCTCACAATCGTTTTTCAGGACATGCTTAATATCCGCGTTAACAATCGCATAACTTTAAGTAGTTATGATAGTATATTACATGAGTTGGCAGAGGTCCTTCCTCATTTAGAAGAAACTTTGATTGAAATCATGACTTCGCGAGGGAAACTCGATTTAAATGTAAATGTCGCTTTGCTACTCGATCACGTCATCATCGCCATTACTAAGGAGAAATAAATGTCTACATTAACAAACAAATACTTCATTGGGGTTCGCTTTTATAGTTCATCAAAAGCATACTA
>JAAZFR010000120.1 GCA_012971835.1 Erysipelotrichia bacterium | reverse complement strand
TTTCTCCTTGGAAAAGCTTATGAAAAAGATAACGTAGAGGCAATCAATCTTCCAGCCTCGGATGTCATCAAATATCATTTTGAAGACGGCTGGATCGTTTTTCGTCCCTCTGGCACTGAACCAAAATTAAAGGTATATCTAACTGCAAACGGCGAAAATGAACAGCAAGTTGCATCGACATTAAAAGGCAGAGAAAAGGCCGTTATGAAGATTCTAACAGACAAAGGACTTATATAATGGATAAAGAAAAACCAGCCGTTTCTGTCATCAAACTCGCCCCAGTTTTAGTCGAAAGGCTGTGGGGAGGAACGTGGCTTAAGGAAGAATTCGGTTATAAAACCGATAGTGATCATATTGGTGAAAGTTGGATAATTTCAGCTCATCCAAGTGGCGATTGTCGAATATTAAACAGTGCTTATAAAGGGCAGACTCTCAGCCAGTTATATAATAACCGGCGTGATTTATTTGCTAATGAAGCAAGTGATAAGTTTCCTTTGCTGATTAAATTTATAGACGCTAAAGAAGATTTAAGCGTTCAAGTTCATCCTGGCGACGATTATGCATATAAACACGAACAACAAAGTGGCAAATCTGAGTCTTGGTTTATTTTGAATACAAAACCCGATGCAAGAATTCTAATTGGTCATAGCGCCAAAAACCGTGAAGATTTAAAAAGTATGATCGATTTAAGAAAGTGGGACCAATTATTAACTTATCGCCCCTTAAACAAAGGAGAAATAATCAATATTCCCAGTGGTACACTGCACGCTATATGCTCAGGCACATCACTTCTTGAAATACAACAATCATCAGATGTTACCTATCGCTTATATGATTATGATCGCCTCGACAAAAATGGCCATCAACGCGATTTGCACCTTGAAAAGTCGATCGATGTTATCGATGTTCCTGCTCAGCAAACTTCTCAACGAACTATGCCAGAAAAGCAAGCGAACAATTCACTCATTAATCTACTCGACACTCCACATTTCGCCGTGAAATCTCTTGTTGTGAATGATTTATATCGCTTAGATAATCATAAACACCAGTATTTCTTACTAGTCGTTCTTAAGGGTAGTGGGAAAATAGGATCACTAAGAGCGAAAAAAGGAAATAGCTTTGTCGTTACTTCTCAACAAGCAAAATTAACCCTTCGAGGTAATATGCAAATTATTATTGCCACTAAATAAGACAAAAAGAGAATCGCAATAATGGCTTGGAAACTTTTGAAACTTGAATCTAGAGGAACAGGATGAAACGCATCAATTTAGATCAATATGTAGTAAAACATCGCGAACATTCGGGCGTCATTCAAACAAGGCGTATCAACTTCCACGGCTTTTCCGGATATGATGTTTATAATATTTCGCAAGCTTTTGTCTTTAAAGGCAAGCGTTATATCGCTGGTCGTGTTGAAAAACGAAACACCGAGATTTCTTCAAGTGTTATTTTTGAACAAATTGCCCCCTTTGATTATATAGCAACAAAATGGCGGATTGATAATTTACAAGATCCGTTTGTGGAAATCATTGATGGCGAGATTTTTCTTGGCGGCACTGAGATTTATCCCGATGAAAATGGTCACATCACCTCATGGCGAACCGTATTTTATAAAGGAAAGGATTTTGATCATCTTAAGAAAATTATCCTTGCTCCTTTAAAAATGAAAGATGTTCGTTTAACAAAAGGATCGAAGTATTATGTGATGAGTCGTCCGCAGGGCGGCGTTGCTGCTTATGGCAAAATTGGTTTTGGAGCAACGAATAGTCTCAAAAAGATTACTACCGAATTCATCGAGGGATTGCCTCTTATTGATGATCTTTTTGATGATCGCGTTTGGGGGGGAGCAAATCAAATCCTTGTTCTCAACAATGGATTGTTAGGCGTTTTAGGTCATGTCGCCATCATGAGTGATGGTCATGTCCGACATTATTATGGAATGACTTTTGCACTTGATCCCAAAACAGGTCGCCGTAGTGATATGAAAATTATTGCGGAAAAGCGAGACTTTGGCGAAAGTGAATATAAAAAAGAAGACTTAATAGATGTCATTTTCGTTGGTGGAATCGTTCGCAATGCAAATAAAACCGCCTGTTTATATACCGGATTATCTGATGCCGAAGGCCATATTGCTGTTATTGAAGATCCGTTTTTAGAATACGAGAAATTCGATACAATTTAGAATGATTTTTTAAACTAATATCTTTATTTATTGCGTAGTGAGAAAATTGTCAATCTGAATTTTGAATGGAGTCTCTGCTAACCTTGAAGGGTCGTGTTTATTGGGGCTTTTAACCTTAACTGGTAAGAAAATGACCTGAAGTGGTAAATAGTGGAAAAATCGAGAAAGTAATGGTACTATTTTTTCACATTTTTTGATCTTTAACTAAAACCTCCACTATGGGGTTAGCTATTCATTATCAAATTTACTTTTTGACTCTAATACATATCATTTGATTTTTTTGTATATCCAATCCCTATTCTTATCATCTTCATATAGAAATTCATCGTAATCATCTGGTTCATCTATAAAACACGATATGTTTAATTCTTTCGGATAAAATTTAATGTTAATATATGACTCATCAAATGCTTGCATACCTACACACTCAAATCCCGGATACCAATCTACATGAATTTCAATATTGGACAATCCAATTGCACGTAGTTTGTTCTTTAATTGCTTGGTTATAAAGTCGTCAAGGACACAGTCAAACCGAGAATACAATTCCATGTTTTTTCTGCTAAATATCTCTTAATTATTCTTTTTTTACCAAACATGTTTTCCTCCTAATTTGATTATTATCTTTTGCAATCTAACCCGCTAAAAATGTTGTTAAATGCACTATCTTTATCCCATCGATTACACCAACATCTTTATAATCATATGTTACAATGATTCTTTCATAATTGTCCTTTACATGAAGTAAATTATCCGTTTCTCTAGTGCTATTTAAAGGCATGCTTAAAGTCACTTGAACATACTTAGTATAAGTATCTTTAAAACAGACAAAATCAATTTCTAAATCATCATATTTCCCAACAAAAACATGCCATCCATCATTAATGAGTTTTAGATAAACAATATTTTCTATCATAGACCCAAGATTGCTATTCATACGTCCGAGCATGATATTTTTTAGTCCCAGGTCAACAACATAATATTTACCCAATGTTTTTAAATGTTCTTTACCACGAATATCATATCTCGTTGCTTTATAAAAAATAAATGCATTTTCAAGAAGTCGAAGGTACTTATTAATAGTCTCCGGTTTTACAACTTGATTCATAGATTTAAAATAATTGGAAATTTTTGAACTTGAAACCGATTTACCTATATTATCTAACAAGTACAGTGAAAGTTTCATAAGCACATCAATTTGAGTAATATTGCCTCTAATAGAAACATCTTTTAAAAGAATACTACTATAAATACCTTTTAATATATCACTTTTCATTTGATCATCTTTGGTAAGTACAACTGAGGGAAAGCCCCCATATTTGATATATTCTTGTAAATATTGATCGATACTAACTTCTTCAGTAAATTCCTTTAATTCTACCAACGATAACGGATAGACCTTTATTTCTATATATCGACCAGATAAATAAGTTGCAAGTTCACCGGAAAGCATATTCGCATTTGACCCTGTTATATATATATCGCAATTAAACGCAATCCTTAATCCGTTAATTAGCTTTTGCCAATTATCAACTTCGCCTATTTCATCAAATAGAAAATATACTCTTTCATCCGTTATTACTTGAGTTTTGATGAATTCATATAGTTTGTCCGCTGTTTGAATACTAAAAGTATCTGGATGCTCAAAATTGAGATATATCGTTTTCCTATTTTGTTTGTGCAGGTGTTCCTCAAGCATTTTCAATAGAAATGACTTACCAGATCTTCTTACACCAGTAATTAATTTCACGAATTCTGTATCCATGTATTTGATTAGTTTATCTAAGTAATTACTTCTGATTTTCATTATAAATACCTCTTTTACCTATATTGTATTATTTTTTTGCCTTTTGTAAAGCAAAACTTATCTATATTATTCTTTTTGCCTTTGCATGGTACTTAATATTGATGATACATTCTTTATAAACATAAAATGCCCGATAAGGGCATAAATTTGTGTAATTAGCTCTTTTTATCGAACCAATTTTAGATTAATTTGGAGCAGGCGACGGGAATCGAACCCGCGTAATTAGCTTGGAAGGCTAATGTTCTACCATTGAACTACGCCTGCAAAATAAAAATGGCTAACGATATCGAATGCGTTTGACGCGATAGATATATTAGCACATTTATATTGTTGATTAAAGAGTGGAATGGCTATTTAACCAATGAAGCGAATTAAGGCCGCTTTCGGAACGAAACCAACTTGCTTGCGAACGATTT
>JAAZFR010000015.1 GCA_012971835.1 Erysipelotrichia bacterium | reverse complement strand
GTCGAAGCGTGAGCGAATAGTTCAAAGAAGAGAGGAATAGCATCCTCAGGGCCCGGAAAAGTCCTTAAGACTGTGCTTTTAACTATTAGTGATGTGAGCCACCACAAAAGAAAAACGAAACCAATTCCAAGAACCGTATATATTATTACGGCGTGTTTTTTGAAAAAGGCTTTCGTTTTTTCCATGTTTCTATTTTAGTTATAAATCAAGAAAATAAGAATCGTCAAATTGATCTAAGCCGAGCGTCTCTAAAAATTCATTAACATCAACCGACTCAGTACCGCGAACAAGGCCAAAACCATTTGCTCCATTCGATTGAGTGGTTAACATAATATTTGAGTTAAAACCAAATCTCGCCGCTTGAGCCTGAACATCACCAAAGGCATCCATAGCTTCTTTGGCAAGGGCGGGATTATCAATCGCGACATCAATCCGCTCGACCATTTCATCGACGTAATCAACAAAAGCGTCTGGATTCAAATCATACTGACTTGTTCTCACGAACAATCCAGCTTGGGGAATGGCGGTCTGACCGGTCATTTCCTGCCATTCAGCACGAATGTTTTTAACAACTTTGACTTTGCCATATGTTGTGGCTGTTTGATCGTTCATGGCGATATTAAGGGCTGGTTGAGCGATAAAGACAAAATCGACATCTTCTCCGGAAAACTTGCCAGTTTTTAAGACGCCCAAAGCTTCAGAAACACTTGGCACATAATATGGAGTATTGTCAATTTCCCAATATTCGCTTAATTCACCGTACACTAAATCAGGAATAAGGCCTTCACCAAATGAGACAACTTTGTCTTCGGATGTTGGCATTTGTCCTTCTTCCTTGTCAATGCTGACTAGATAGAAATTACCGCCCGTAATTATTTTAGCTAGTTTAAAATCTAAGTTATTGTTTTTAATGCTTTTTAAAGCATTAATCGAATCAAAGATAATAGCATTATAGTAATTAGTCTGAAACTCCGCCAAAACATTGCTTGGGGCTGAGTTTGTCACAAAATTATCGTTATCGCCTTGATCGTAAAAGGCTAAGGCTGGTGCACCAGCTGGCGAGATAGCGCGAATCGTAATATTTTCAGGCGTGTTAGCGCATGAGCTTAAGGTTAATGCCACAAGGGGCAAAATGATGCTTTTAATTTTCATTATTCAAATATCTCCATAATTGGTTCGCCAATTTGATTTGGCGTTTTCTTAAGACCGAAATTTTCTAAAACAGTGGCTCCAATAACAGCAAACGATGATCTTTCATCAAGGTATCGCCCCTGCTTAATCGCTTTCGAATATATCAAAAGAGGCACTTTTTCTCTTGTATGATCAGTTCCGTGATGGGTTGGGTCATTGCCGTGATCGGCAGTAACCATTACCAAATCGTCATCACGAACAACTTTTAATAGTTCACCAAGTTGCACATCGAATTCTTCAAGAGCTTTGGCATATCCCGCGGCATTGCGGCGATGGCCATATTCGCTATCAAATTCGACTAAGTTAACATAACATAAACCAGCAAAGTCATGTGCCTTCGCTTCTTGGATTGTTTTGTTCATACCGTCGCGATTAGAAACAGTCTTCTGGGCTTTAACAACGCCCATCGTATTAAAGATGTCGTTGATTTTGCCGATCGAACTAACCATGTATCCGTTATCTTTTAAGATATCAAGGGTCGTTATTCCACTTGGCGAAACGGCTAAATCATGACGATTTGATGTTCG
>JAAZFR010000119.1 GCA_012971835.1 Erysipelotrichia bacterium | reverse complement strand
GGGCTCAACACTTTAAGTATTGGGCTCTGTCTTATTAATGAAATCAAAGCGATGTTCAACTTTCAAAAGTGTAAAAATTATGTTTTTTTATCTTTTAGAATCAAGTTAACGATTGTCTCCACATGCCTTGTCACGAGCAGGTGATCGTGTGCGCGCATATACGCGTAGCCGTAAAGGCTATTGCGGTACCATGTTATTAGTCTATTAGACTAATAAATCGTTCACTCCTCATTAAATATATTTCTTAACTATTTCAAGTATCTGCTCACCATATTGGGCACAATTATTCTTTCCGAAACCATGAAGTTTCATCAGATCGTCCATAGTCTTTGGCAAATTAATTACTACTTGAGCCATTGCGTTATCGGTCAACACAACAAAAGCAAATACATTTAGCTCTTTAGCTTTGGCCATTCTCCATTCTTTTAATTCTTGGAATAATTCAGTATCCTCGATTCTCTTTCCAATAAATGAACTAACACTGCTATCTATAATTATTTGTTTTTTTAATTTTTCAGACTTCTTCTCTTCTGGTTCTGAAGGCTCTTCAATATCCTTTTTCAAAGACTTACGAGTAGCTTTGTAGTAATTTGCAATTAAATCATCAATAACTTCATAAATGTGTGTGAGATTATCACCATTTAAAAGAATGGTTTTTAATTCGTCTTTATGGGCAAAATGGTAGCAGAATACCATCTTTTTGCAATCAATCCAGAACCAATGCCATGATTTTCCATTTTTGATAAAAGCTTTCTTTTCATCACTATCAAACAAACGAATATAGCCACTGTATTTTTCACAATATTTGCAAACACCATAAATTAAAGCAGTGTTGTCTTCAGCTTGTTTAATTTTTGCCTTTTCAGCAGCTACTTTTTCTTCTTCTTTTAGAATCTTGGCTCTTTCAATTGCTTTTGAGGTGTTTATAACTTCTTTTTCTTCACCTTTATATTTCAAGCCGGTTCTATTATTAACTTCTTCCAGCGATCTTTTTTGAATCTCGCCAGCTGGGTAAAGTTGATTGAACTGTTGTATGGACATGGTTTCGTTACAGCCGGTACCATCGCTCTTATAATTTGTGCATCCCAAGAAGAATGAATTCTCTTCTGTTTTCTTTTTAACAATTAAATAACCATCTAAGCACGAGCATTTCAAAACTCTTAGCCTTCCGCCTTTGATATCATTTGTCATAAAACCGCATAGCTCATGTTCGTTGGTACAAACATAAAGAGGAATGCCTATGTTATTACCTTTAATTCTCTTTAGAGGGAATCCACAGTCAGGACAGTAATACACGTGGTCTTTCTTTAGTGTTTCATTAAAAACACCTTTTACCACGACGTTTTTATATCCTTTGTCTAAAATCAATTCAGATACAAATTCAGATGGTTTGGTTTCAGGAGCAAGAATGAAGACTCTGTTGCTAGTTCTTGTTAAAGCAACATAGAAAAGTCTTCTCTCTTCAGCATATTCGACACTATTATCGCGTTTAATGACTAAATCCATAATCGGGTCGTCTTCCTTTTTAGAAGGGAATCCCCACAAATCATTCATGCCATTGATAATGATGACGTTGTCATACGTTAAGCCTTTTGAGCTATGCGCTGTCATAAAAGCAAGTCTCAAAGTTGGGTACTTTTTGCAAATTAGTCTCTTTTCAGTTTCGCTATAGTCAAATAAGTTATAAGCATCACGCTCTTCTTCTGTCATATTGTCATAATCTGGTGTTTTATCTCTTCCGACGGACAAGCGTTCAGCATCAAAGTTATAACGGCCAATTAAAAGGATTGTTTCTTTGCCTTTCTCTCTATTTAAGATTTCTGGATTTTCAGAAACTAATCTATCAAGGATTATTTGGAGTGCATTCGCCTTTTGATATGTCGCATTCTTTAGGTCTTGGTCTTTAATCTTTTTCTTATCATCGCAATAAGAATAAATAATCACAGGATCTTCAAGATTCTTTGGCGATTTCAATTGCTTAACGTATTGTGTATTATTCTTGAGAATAAATCTACCCGCTATGTTAATGAGCTCTTGAGC
>JAAZFR010000014.1 GCA_012971835.1 Erysipelotrichia bacterium | reverse complement strand
GTGACGTAACGAATGGTGACGCGAGCCGATACAACATAACCTGAGTATGGAGCAAAGTCTTCATACGAATTGAAAGTTGAAGCATCCATATCATAAGCAGAAATATCAGTTGGATAATTGTCGTAACGCGGATCGCCATCCGGGTACTCAGAGACAGGGTAGGCTAGTGGCAAAATCGGTGAGTTGGGGCTAATCGCCAACCACTCAATTTTTTGCTTGCCGGTAGTGTTTGTTTTTAAGTCAGAAAGTTGAATATTGCCATTGTACATTGTTGCACGGGCGTAAATTTTAATAACATCTCCAACCGTCACGACCGATGCCAACGCCGTATTATAGCCAGCATAAGCGTACATCGAGCAATATTGACCGGTTTCATCATCGACATCAGTGATGTCACGAAGGACCATACTATCGCCCATTTGCCCAACAACAAGACCGGAAATAATTAGTTGTTTACCACTACTTCCGCCTTCAGTAATACCAAATTCATCATAATTATCACGTAGATAACGAATTGTCGGTTCTTCGACATCATCGCTGTAGTCATAACCAGGGTCGGCTGTTCCGTGGACACGATACTTGCATTCGATACCACGAGCTTCAGCTTGTTCGAATTTTTCGCGATAAGGAGCGATAGTCGAATTGACAAATAAGAAATTCTTCGAATAGCATTGCTCAACAATTTCAAGATTCAATAAGCGGAAATCAGCATCGGCTGTGGGTTTATACCAAATGTAGCCGAGATGACGATTACCTGAACTATCGCGTTCTCCAAAGACAACGGCGTCATTAATTAGAACAATGGTATGCGCTACTTCGAGAATATTTTTAACAAAAATAGATGCTTTTTTACCCCATGGTTCAACTTTTGCGGTTGATTCAGGAGTATTAATACCGAGAAATCTTAGACGAACAGTCTCGGCATAACCAGCAACTTCAAAGTTGGCGGTATCACCGTCAGTAGTTGATTTTAGCGTGGCTTGACCAAGCATTAATCCACCGCTTTCAACTGTCGTAAAAGTTTTACTGGCATAAACGTCTTCTTGAGGAAATTTAAAAGAATCAGTTATTGGCGTTGTCAATAAATCATCAGGTGAATCTAAGACAACACATGTGAGTGTTGGATTGCAACTGCTAAGAGGAAGCAGAGCAAACATCGCCAGTCCGAGAAGAGTTTTAAAAATTTTGTTCATATCATTTCCTCCTTAATTACGGCCGAACATACTCGGGCATGTTAGCGTACGATGCGTCAAGAATCGCTTGAATGGTTGCGGTTGTAAAGAAGAGAGCTTCAGGAATTGAGGCGATCTCATTACGGACATAAGCCGAACCGACGAATGGAGCATCGACAAATTTAATCCAGTTTTGTGCATCGTCGATATACACATTGCTGTTTACTTTTGCGACCTCTGCTTTAATTCTTTCGGTAGTTGTGAAACCAGGATTTGCCAAGAAATCTTGATAATCTTCGTCATTTTCCGCATAAGCGCAAGATGGGAAGTAACCACTTCTTTGAGCAAATTCGGCATTAGCGTATTTTGATAAATATTGGAGAAGTCTCCAAGCGGCAACGCGTTCTTTCTCGGTTCCGCGATCAAGCAACGCAAGATTTGTTCCTTGTGAAATAACGTATTTGCGTTCCGCGTTTGAGTAGGGAACAGGCGCAGCGCTTAAGGTAAATTTATTACCGGCCGGTGCGTTGTTTTGCACACCTGCAGTCGAACCGATGGCCATGACGGCCATGACGTCTTTAAATGGTCCTGAAGAATATTTCGATTCTTCCCAAAGTTTTGGAACACCGAGGACGCGATCATCAAATAAATCGCGAAGAACTTGTAAACCGGCAACGGTTTCTTGCGAATTGTAGGCTAGATAGCCTTTTCCAGTCGCGTAGTCGATTTCAGTGTATGTTCCGCCATTTTGACGAACGGTGGTAATAAATAGGTTTGCTTGTGAATCGTATGATAGTGGGCGGAATAAATCAGCAGTTGAATTAGTTAAATCCAATACAACAGTTTTGCCTGCATCCATGGCTGCTTGAGCATCGTCATATGGTTGATTATCACTACCAATTACTTTACCAAAAAACGGAGTCAATAAGGTCGTGATTTTCGGACCGACAACGCCAACTTCCTCCCAAGTTGTCGGGACAGTGATTTCCGAATCAACGGTCACAGCCCAATCAAAGAAGGTTTTATTAATGGTCATAATCTCTGTCGATTTATTAAATGGCACGCCGAGGGTCCAACCTTCGCTGTCATTTTTCATTTCAATACTTTGATTTTCAACCATGTAATCTTCATAGAAATCAGAAATGGTGAATGAGCGATCAGCTTCATCGTATTCTCCGTAATCATATGTATCACCATTTTCAAAATAGTAGTCAAGACGAACAATAATATTACTTCTTACATATCCAGCAAAGTGATCGGGGTAACCAAGAGCGACATGTGGATAAGTGCGTGATGTAGCTGATAGGTCAATCGCTTGTTTAAGTTGGTCGTAACTGCCTTTACTTTCATAAGCGACATCAACCCCAGTCTGCTCCTCAAACTCGCCGATTAATTCTTCAACAATGGCGTTATTATCTGCGCCAAAGGGCCCCCAAAAACTAATATTAGCACCAGAAATATCAATCGATAAATCGACGCTATAGGGGTCAACTCTCGCGCCATCACAGCCTGCAAGAGCTCCAACCGCCATTACAGCTAAAGGAAACAAAATTGCAATTTTTTGTGGTTTCATATAAACACCACCTTTCAATTAATTACGAACGTAGTCAGTGAAAATACTGTAATAGTAATCAATGATTTCTTGTACCGTTTTACGAGGATTGCCATAAAATAATTCAGGCATAATGAAGTTCACTTCTTGGCGAATATAACTTGAGCCAACAAAACCTGGATCAACGAATTTTAACCATGTCGAATCATCTCCATTATAAATATCGGAGTTGACTTTGGCGGCTCCAACTTTCAATTTATCGCCCGATGAAGTAAAGATGTTTGTGTAATAATCTTGATATTCTTCGGATTCAAAAGACCTCACACCAGTTGGATAATAACCAGTTCCGGCAGCGAATTGACCATTCTTATATTGGGTTAAATATTTAAGGAGTTTCCAAGCTGCGACTTTCTCGGCATCAGAACCTTTATCAAATAGAGCGAGGTTCGTACCTTGTGAGATAACATATTTTTTGTCCGCAGCATGATATGGGATGGGATGAGCCTCAACAACAAAGGCATCACCTTGAGGAACGGCGTTAATAACACCACCACTCGATCCAATGTTCATTAAGCTTTGACCTAATTTGAATGGATTGGAACTATATTGAGCTTCTTCCCAAGTTTGGGGAATACCAATGTGGTTAGCATCAAATAATTCGCGCATTTTTGTTAACATGCCACGAGTACCATCGTTATCAAAAGTTACATAACCTTTACGTGTTTGTGGATCCATCTCCGTATACGCTCCACCCCATTGACGAACGCCAGTGATGAAGTAATTTGATTGCGAGTCATAAGACATGACGCGGAAATTTTGCTCTGTAACATCGGCAAAGGAAATTAATTGCTTAACGCCTGACGGCATCGAATCTGTGTCAGGATAAGCGTTTGTATCGTCACCAACAACTTTACCATAGTAACCCTTGCTGGTCATAAGTCCTCTAATCTTGGTGCTCATTGTCGCAACTTCATCCCATGTCTCTGGAATTTTAATTGTTGAATCAAGTGAAGCAAAAAGATCAAAAGCTGTTTTGTTAACAACTGCTACTTCAGTGGACTTATTAAACGGAATGCCTAAAGTGTATGGATTACCATCGGCATCGAACTCGAGGCTCTGGTTTTCAACCATATACGAAGGGTAGAAATCGTCGATATCGAAATCAGGCAATTCAGTAAAAGCGCCTTCATCACGACTATCAGGAATGTTTTTATCATTTTCGATAAAGCCATCAAGACGAAGAATAATATCGCTAGCGATATATCCAGCAAAGTGATCGGGATAACCATTCGCGATGTGAGGATAAGATTCGGATGTCGCACTAAGGTTGATAGCCTGCTGTAAGGCATCATATCCGCCTTTTGATTCGTATTCGACAATAATACCGGTTTCTTCCGTGAACTCAGTTAGCATTGGTTCGAGAGTCGAATTAATTACTGCACCGAAGCCGGTCCAGAACTGAATTGTCACACCACGCGTATCAACTGTCATATCGACATTGAAATCACGGTTTTTGGGTCCGCAAGCGCTTAACACTGCAAGAGACAAAACCGCCGCTGATGCAATCGTTACTGTTTTGAGAAATCTTTTCATATAGATTTTCCTTTCTTAAAAAATTTATTAATTGCGAAATGCAATCATTAACCTTTGATACCCGAACGGCTCACGCCGCGCATGATAAATTTTCTGAAGATTAAGAAGAAGACAAAGAGCGGAAGGGTAATAACCATTGACGCCGCCACCTTAATCGTATCTTCAGAACTGTATTCGCCTTGGAACAAAGACATAAGACCATTAGAAACCAAGCGCATCGTATGACCAAATGTCGGGTTCGTACCACTAGCGATGAGGTTTGGCCAAATAAAGGCATTCCACGAACCCATTAAGGAGAGAATAATAATCGTGACGACAGTTGGCATGCCAATCGGCACCATAACGCGCCACAAGTAACGGAAATGCCCATAGCCATCAACCTTGGCAGCTAAGAACAATTCATTCGGAATTTGTTGGAAAGTTTGCCGGAGATAGAAGATGTAGAAAACGGATACGCCATGAACAAATATCAAAGCCGCATACGTGTTTTGCCAGCCCCAAGTCGCCGCCGTTTGGAAGTTAGTAATAACCATCATTTCGCCAGGAACCATCATCGTTGCCAAAATAATCGTAAAGAGAACGTTTTTACCTTTAAACTCTAGGCGGGCAAACGCGAAGGCCGCTAAAACGGCAGTTACAACAGTAAAGGCAGTTGAAACAACCGAGACGATAATCGTGTTCATATAGTAGACAAAGAAATTATTCGATGAATCAAGAACGATGCGATAATTGTCAAATAATTGCCAAGTCCGCACGAAATTACCTTGATCGTTAAGTCCATAAACACTTTCAAATTGAGGAACTAAACTAATAAGCTTTCTTGCCGCCTCACTATCATAGAGAATTTCACTTTTTAATGAAGTGACAACCATGTAGAAGAACGGGAAAACGATGAAGAGTCCAAATAAAGTTAGGAAAGCATATAAAAGCACTTGGGTAAAAATTCTTTGACCCCTATAGAGCATCATTTGCTTACGCGATGTAAAGTAAATCTCATGTTCAGCCATTTTCATGCTCCTTTCCTAATAGTGGACCCGTTTTTTAGAAACGAGGGTCTGTACTAATGTAATTGTTAAAATAACGATTAAAAGAATAATAGATGCAGCGGCAGCACGTCCAATTTGCGATCTCTGCATCATGATGTAAACATAACCGACAACAGTCATCCATTCTTTACCGCCGGTGCCACCAAAGTCGTACGCTCCATTACCAAACAAGGCGATAACAGAGGTGTAGGCTTTAAAGGCTCCGATGAACGAAGTTATAGTAATATAAAGAATTTGCGGAGACAAAAGCGGAACAGTAATACGTGTGAAGATTTTCATTTTCGAAGCGCCGTCAATTCGGGCTGCATCATAATACTGTTTATCAATCGTGGCAAGACCGGACATAAAGACGAGAATCTTAAAGGCCAATCCATTCCAAACTGAATAAATGGTAATAACAAAGAACATCGACCAGCGAGATGCGCCGGCTGCAGCTAGCAACCAGTTAAAATCAAGGCCTAAGAGACTATTTATCGGTCCTCCTTTGGAAAACATAACATTAAAAACCATGCCAAGAGCAATGGAATTTGTTACGTATGGAAGGAAGAAAACGGTTTGATAAAATCCTTGTAGAACTTTAATTGAGTTTAAACATACTGCTAAAAGCAAACTGATTACAATTGTAAGCGGAACGCTAACAACAACCATAATTGCCGTATTGAGCAACGAATTTGTGAAACCTGGATCACTTAACACGTTAACATAGTTATTGAACGACCAGAAAGCTGCATTTCCACGAAAATCTGGGGATAACGAATAAGCCCAGTTGATAATCGCGAAAGATGATCCTGATCCGCCAATCCAGTTAAAATCCTCCAAGAAAGAAAGAAGGAAGGTATTAATGATAGGATAAATCATAAAAATGATAAGGAAGAAAAGAGCGGGCACTAAAGCAATTAGGGCTTTAAGCCACTCCGGCATGTACCATGTCGGTTTCGCAACTTGGAGAGTATTGCCGCTGGTATATGAGCCAATCGACAAATTCTCAGTCACTTCGACTTCGGTACTTTGTTCGTTTAGGTTAGGTTTCTCGGTCATTGTGTTACCTTTTCACCAACCGGTTACTTAATTCTCTCGCCGCTTTCTTCAAAAACGTAGAAGCGAGCCGGTTCGAAATTTGATACTTCCTTATCAACAATTTTTACTCTTAATTCCGATGGAATAATAACTTTGATGTGACTGGCATTTTGACCATCAATCTCTCCAACAATCGAGATATCGCGCCCAATGTGCTCAATGTAATGCTTTTTAACGGAAATTCTACCGTTTTCCTGATTGAGACGGAAGGCTTCTGGTCTAATACCCACTTTGACATGACGGTCGTGAATTTCAGTTGTCTTTGTCTCATATTTTGGCTCACCGATAGGGTTGCCTTTTTCATCTAATTCGCGTGGCAATTCGATTTTCTCTACAAGAACGTGTGGTTTTTTGTAGAGATCGTTTTTCTCGAGCTCAACGCCTTCGACAAAGAGAACACCTTTTTTGATTTCGCCGTCAAAAATATTAATTGCTGGTGATCCAAGGAACTTAGCAACAAATAGATTTTGTGGTTCGTCATAAACATGTTGTGGTTCGCCGATTTGTTGTACGACACCATCTTTCATAACAACGATTGTGTCCGAAATCGACATCGCCTCTTCTTGGTCGTGGGTGACGAAAACGGTTGTAATACCAGTTTCGCGTTGAATTCTTTTAATTTCTTCGCGTGTTTGTAATCTTAAGCGCGCGTCGAGATTAGAAAGCGGTTCATCAAGTAAAAGAACTTTCGGTCTCTTAGAAAGAGCACGGGCAATAGCAACACGTTGCTGTTGTCCACCGGAGAGTTCTTTTGGTTTACGATCAAGGTATGGTTCGATATCAACAATGCGAGCCATTTCGTGTGCGATTGCTTCTTTATCTTGTTTCGATAGTTTGGGGCGGACATTATCTAATGGAAAGGTAATGTTTTGTCGAACGGTGAAATGTGGATAAAGCGCATAGTTTTGGAATACAAGACCGATACCACGATGTTCCGGGGGAACGTTGGTAACTTCTTCATCTCCAAAAAAGATTCTGCCTTCTGTCGGTTTGTGAAGACCGGCAATCATGTAAAGGGTGGTTGATTTTCCGCAACCGGATGGGCCTAGGAGTCCAACGAGTTTTCCGTCTGGAATAACGAAGGACATGTTGTTGACCGCAATAACTTCTGGTCCCTTCTGACTTGTGAAGGCTTTTGTAAGATTTTCAATTCTTACTTCCATTATTGACCTCCTAC
>JAAZFR010000013.1 GCA_012971835.1 Erysipelotrichia bacterium | reverse complement strand
TTCGATGACGAAGATTGATAGCTAAATAGTTTAAATCTATAATAGAGGAGGATGGAAACGTCCTCCTTTCTTATTCTTGGAGGTTAGTATGAATAATATCGATTGCGTATTTTGTAAAATAGTCCGCGGCGAAATACCCGCGAGCAAAATT
Source organism: Erysipelotrichia bacterium (assembly GCA_012971835.1). The sequence goes on along the minus strand of JAAZFR010000013.1, from coordinate 4,570 downwards.
TATGAAGATGATGACGTCATGGCTTTCCTAGACATTTCCCAAGTCACACCTGGTCATGCTTTAGTCATTCCCAAGAAACATCATCCCAATTACGTCACTACTCCCAAATGGATTATGCATAAAGTTATGGATGTCGCCCAACGCGTCGCACAAGCCGATATTTCGATGCTCGGTGCCAAAGGGGTCAACATTCTTACAAATATCAATAAAGAAGCCGGCCAGGTTATCATGCATTTTCATGTTCATGTTATTCCTCGTTATATCGCTGACGAAGGCTTCCAAATCACGATGCTGAAAAACAAGAGACTATCTGATTTAAATCTTCCAATGTTGGCCACTGAAATTAAAAAGGGCCTTGAATAAAGCCCTTCAACAATGAGCAAGGATTTACGCCTTGCTTTTTTTATTTTTCATATTGCTTAATAAACTTAATTACTTCTTCTTCATTTAACGGCTTGCTAAAGTAATAGCCTTGGGCTCTATCGCAGCCATAAGCCATCAAATAATCTTTTTGTATTTCACTTTCGACACCTTCAGCAACAACGATGTAACGGAGTTTTTGACCTAGGGAAACGATATCTTTCGTAATAGCCTCATCAATATTAATAAATTCGATGCCATCCATAAAAGCTTTATCAATTTTGATGGCATTAATGTTAATTGCTAAAAGGCGATGAAGCGAGGAAAATCCTGTACCGAAATCATCAATCGCCACGCGAATTCCCTTTGCGATCAGACCGCCAAGAACAGCATTAATTTCTTGATAATTAGTTGCGAAAACTGACTCAGTTAGTTCCACCCATATTTTATTTGGGTTTGCCTTCAATTTCTTGATAATATTCAAAAAATTATTAGTGAAGTTTGAATCTAGCAGTTGAATGGCAGACACATTAATCGAAATTGACAATTGCCCATATCCACTTTCTTCAAGATGTTTGAGAAATTTAATGGCTAAATAAGTAATACGTTCGCCGATAGGAATAATCAGCTTTGTTCGTTCCATAAGGGGAATAAAATCTAGAGGTGGCACGATGCCATGTTTTTCGCTTCTAAGGCGCACGAGAGCTTCTAATCCACTTACTTTATTAGTGCTTAAATCAATAATTGGCTGATATTGAAGAAAGAGTCGGTCTTCGTTTATCCCATTAGCGATCTCAACTAATTCTATTTGAATATCTTTTTCGCGATTAATCGCCGCCTCCATCTTTTCGTCGAAGAAAACATAATGCATTGGTCGATCATCATTGATGTACGCTTCTTCACTGGCCAGCAAAAGTTTCTTTAAAATATTATCGACTTCTGAGGGCTTATCGTGGCGTGTTAATTCATATATACCAACACCACAAGATATTCTTTCCAAAAGAACAATTGGCTCGATAATAGCCGCTATTCGTTCATAGAAAGCTAAAAGATCATCCTTGCCATTATAGTCTTTGATAAAAAATGTCAAACGGTTTTCATGAGTTAAAAATAATTCGCATTTTTCGCAGGCATTCTTTTTGAGTTCGTCAGCAATGCGCTTCATCAAATCTTGTGAATAATGATAACCGTGTACAGGCGTCAGTGTTTGAATTGAGTTTAAGTTAACGATGAGCAAAGCCCGTTTTATCGATTTCTTTGTTTTTAATTCTCTATACAGGAATCTTTCAAGATAATTGCGATTTAGTAATTCTGTCCATTCATTGTAATCGTTTTTATGTTGGAGATCATCTTCCATCATTTTTTGCTCAGAAATATCGATAACAATTCCTTCCAAAGCTTCAACTTTTCCCTTACTATCATAAATCGGCTCTCCAAGTTCGAGAACCCACTTAGGCTCTCCGGTAGCGGTAATAATTTGATACTCTTGACGAAAGACCTCTTTTTTGGCAATAACTCTTTTCCATTCTTTCCACAACAGTTCGCGATACGAAGGCATAATCAAATCATTATAGGATAATTCTTTATTATTTAATAAAGCATCGGGACGATACCCAGTCAATTTATAACATCCTTCGGAAACAAATAACATCGTCCATTCGCGGTCATTGTAACAGCGATAGGCCATCCCTGGTAAATGGGAAAGAAGGACAGATTTGCTACGTTCACTTTCTTGAAGTTTCTGTTCGGCAAGTGTCGATTCAGTAATATCTTCAATTAAGGTTAAAAAGGAGAATTCTTCTTCTTCGTTTTTGCCAATAGCCGAGACAACCATATTAACCCAAACAACTTTGCCATCGGGATGGATATAACGTTTTTTGCGAACATAACTCTTGATTTCGCCCGTGACAAGTCTTTCATAAAAAACCTCACTTGCTTTTAAATCATCAGGATGGGTAATTTTTCGCCAGTCATAACTTTGAAAAGATGCTTCTTTTCTTCCGACGATTCGCTCATATGAGGGATTCACCGAAACAGTAAGTGGCGTATAATCCTTTGTTTTTGTGCTGATCTTCGTTATAGCGATACCAAAAGGGGCTTCGTTAAACAATAAATCAAAAACATAATTAGTCCCGCTCATTTTATCGACAAGCGATTTCTGATTTATAATTTCGGATTGCAAACGAACGATGAGTTTCAATGGTTCGGGATCAATTGGCTTATGAAGATAATCAACACTGCTGAGCTCTGGCCCCTTGAGCATCGTCTCAAGTTTGGGATTATGAGACATAATAATGACGCGAATTGCATCATATTTTTCATTCATTTTTAAAAGAGCTAATAAGTGATAACTTGACATCTCGGGCAAATCAATATCCAAAAACATCAGTTTAATATCAGAATAGGCATCTAAGAGGAGTAAGGCTTCATAAATGTTATTGGCAATCATCACCGTATTGTTTAAAAGAGTCTCCTTAATAACATCCGAATCTCTTTCTGAATTAGTGACGACGATTATCTTTTCTAACATCAAGACCTCGATTTCATTTTGGACAACGGTTTAAAACGGTTTCCTTGTAACTAATTGACTTTTGATGATTACAAAACCATTATTTTTATAATAATAAAATAGCGAAGCTTTCACAAGGAAAAATAGCAATTATTTTAATAAATTAAAAAAATGGCGAGTCATCACCATTTTTAAGTAACATAACGTTCTAATTATCAAACGAATGAACGAGTTCTTCAAGCAAGGTTTCGATAAGGCTTCCAATATGGGGCTGCGCTTCAATTCCGATCCGCAGTGATGACATCAACTGGGCATCCTTACCAATTTCATAGTTAACGGCTTTAAGGAGAATCCATGGCACTTCCTGAATATAGCAAGCGGTAATAACGCCACCCGCTTCGGTGTCAAAGGCTGTCGTGCTTTCGATATGCGCAAAGTTATTTTCAAGCAACTCGTTGGCTTTCTTGCGGTTTTTAAAGAAGACATTTGTTGAAATTAGTGGTCCGCGGCCGATATGCAAATTCTCAGTCCGCGAGTTAATGGTCTCGATTAGTTTAATATAATCCTCTTCCGAAGAGTAAAACGCCGGCATTTCTTTAATTTGTCCATATCGCGTATTGGTACCAAGAGGCGTAAAATCGATATCGCCGAGATAGACGCGTTCCGCAATAAAAAGTTCGCTCTGGTGCAAGTTTTCGCTAAAGGCGGAAACAGTACCAACACAAATGACAATATAAGGCTTGTACTTGGTAATCATAAAACTCGTGACCACCGCCGAGGCAATATTTGAATATCCGCTATAAGCTAAGCAAATATCTTTGCCAGCAAACGTACCAACATAGTAAGGATACTTTGAGGCGATCATGTTTTTTTCCGAAATTTTCATACGGTTTTTAAAGTAGAAAATATCGTCTTCTGTCGTGCCAATTATTAAAATCATTTTTTGCCTTGTCTCCTTCCTTTTTCAAATTTATTGTCCGTAATGAAGCGAAGATAATCATCGGGTCTTAGCGGCTCACTATAATAGTAGCCTTGAATACAATCAGCTTCCATTGATTGCAAAAGTTTTATTTGTTCATGTTCCTGAACGCCTTCGATGACGACATAAGTTTCTAAAATATGAGCGAGTTTAATGATCTCTTTAACTAGGCCACGTGATTTATAGTCAATTTCCAAATCACTTAAGAAAGCCTTGTCAATCTTGATGATGTCAAAAGGAATGCGCTTAATATAACTGAGGGAAGAGAAACCCGTTCCAAAATCATCTATAGCAACTTTAATACCGAGAGCTTTGATTTTTTTGACGGTCGAAAGAAGATACAAAACATCATAAGGCGAGGGTGATTCAACAATTTCTATTTCAAGTAAAAGAGGACTAACTTCGTATTTTTTAATCGCTTCTTCGATAAAATCAGCAATATCAGCCGTGAAGACAGTGCGCTTTGATAAATTGATCGAAATCGGCAATAATCTTTGGCCGCGATTACGCCACTCGGCGATGTTTTCACATACTTTGTGAATCACATAATGATCAATTTTGATAATTAATTCCGATTGTTCGGCTAAGGAAATAAAGGCAGCTGGCAAAATAGTTCCCCGTTCGGGATGATGCCACCTTAATAATCCTTCTGCGCCCGAAAAGCGTTTAAGTTTCAAATCGTACTTCGGTTGATAATAGACTTGAAATTCTCCATTTTCTAA
>JAAZFR010000118.1 GCA_012971835.1 Erysipelotrichia bacterium | reverse complement strand
TTATCTTGACAATTTGCTTGAGGAAATTGATTCGTATCAGATTGATAAAGTTGACACTATCTATGTCGGTGGTGGCACTCCGAGCTCTTTAAGTATCGAACTTTTGAAAAAGCTCTTAGATAAAATCAGCCCTTTGATTAATCAAGGTGGTGAGTTCACTTTTGAAGTAAATGTCGAAAACATCGATTTTGAAAAACTAACTTTACTAAAAAAGTATGGTGTCAACCGTCTTTCAATCGGTGTGCAGTCAACCGATGATGCCATCTTGAAAAGTCTAAATCGCCAACACAGCTTTCGCGATGTCGAAAAAGTAGTAAGTCAGGCACGACAAATGGGCTTTCATAATCTTAATCTCGATCTTATTTATGGAGTGCCTTTGCAAAGCAAAGCAGTCCTAAGAAAAGATTTAAAACGACTCATCAGCCTTAATCCAGAACATATATCAATCTACTCTTTAACGATTCATTCCGGAACCGTCTTTTATCTAAAAGGCATAACCGAACAAAACGAGGATGATTCGCGTAATCATTATGACCTCATTTTAGAGTTTCTTAGGAGTAAAGGTTATGATCGTTACGAAGTTTCCAATTTTGCAAAGCCGGGCTTTTTTTCTCGTCATAATCTTACTTATTGGCGTAACAAAGAATATTACGGGGTCGGACTTGGTGCTTCCGGCTATGTTATGGGAATTCGTTACGAAAACACACGTAACATGAGCAAGTACTTAAAAGGCGTCCGCCGCCAAAGCGAAGAATTCGTTTCCCTTGAAGATGATGAGAAATACTATTGGCTCTTAAATCTACGTCTAGAACAAGGTTTTGCTATTGATGAGTATTTGCAGCGATATGGTCAGGAAATATTAGATAGACGTCTTGCTATTTTGCATGATGCGATAAAAGATAAGCTTGTGCTAAAATCAAATGGAAGAATTAGATTGTCGGATGAAGGTATAATGATTCTTGATCGCATTCTTCTAAAAATTATATAAATATGGAAATCGCCCGCTACGAAAAACGAATTATCGCCTACTTAATCGATCTTTTGATTGCTTTTATTCCCCCTCTTGTCCTCGGTATTGTCATCTACTTTCAAATTCCTTTTAACACGAATATTCCTATTTATTTTTATTTCTTAGCAGTTGAACTGGCGACCTACCTTTTGTTCATCATTTTTACCTTTCTCTTTTTGATGATCAGCAAAGGTTTTACATTAGGTTCTTTGATTATGGGTATTAAAATCATGCACCCTAATCGTGTACCACTCACGGCGCGTGAAGCATTATTAAGAGGCGTGACAATTGGGGTTTTGCCAATGGTTCTTGTTAATGCCGTTTACATGATAAGTGTTCATACCGAACGAACTATTTTTGATCGCATAACAGAAACAGTTGTTGTCGATTATCGCCATCGATAACTCATCTTTCTACTGAATAACCACATGAATGTGGTTTTTTAATTTTTGTACAAAATTTGTTATTTTTAGCACTTCATACTTGACAGTGCCAAAAGACTCTATATAATATAGTTAGCACTCAAGCAATTCGGGTGCTAAAAAGGGACAAAAAATGAACCGTCGCGATAAAATCTTAAAACTAATTGTCGATCACTTTATCAAAACCGCCCAACCGGTTGGAAGTCAAACTTTGCTCGATGAATATCATCTCGAGTATTCTTCGGCGACCATTCGCAGTGAAATGAACGCCTTAGAAATCGATGGGCTATTAGAAAAAACTCATACTTCAAGTGGCCGCGTTCCATCGAGTAAGGGATATCGCTATTATGTTGATAATCTTCGTGAAAAATCTCTCGATGAGGAGATTCAACACCGGATACAAACAGTTTTAAATCAAAAAGTTCAATCAGCCGAGGAAGTAATTAAGGAGTCTTGTGAGATACTTTCACACATGACCAATCTCGTCAGTGTTGTTTTAGGACCTAACGCCAATGAAGAAAAGTTGGTTAGTCTACAAATTATTCCGATTAGTGAAAAATCAGCAACTGCCGTCTTTGTTACTGACACTGGTTACGTTGAGAACAAAACATTTAACGTTGGCGAAAAAATTAAAATTGATGATGTTCAATCGTGCGTCAAATTATTAAACGACCGTCTCTCGGGAACACCGATCTCAGAATTAGTTATTAAAATGCAGGCCATTAAGCCGCTAATTAGCGACTTGATTGTTGGACATGATATCTTATATCAAGCGATGTTAGAAACCTTCCTGCGCTTTGCTTCTGATCGCCTCAGCCTCTATGGTCGTGAACGACTCCTGGATCAGCCTGAGTATTCGACTGATATTCATAAGTTGAAGAAGATCCTACAAATGCTCAACTCCCCCGATTTATTAAGAGATATAACTAAGGAAGGGGATAACGAGTTGACGATTCGCATCGGTGAAGATGATAACGATTATGAAGATGTCGCTGTCGTCTCGGCCAAGCTTAAGGTTCCAGGACAAAAAGAAGGCAGTATCGCCATCGTTGGCCCACGCCGCATGGACTATGCAAAGGTTATTAATTATTTAGAATACGTCGTCGAATCAATCGAAAAGCATTTTGAAACATACGACGATAATCAAGAGGAACAACAACCAACAAAGGAGGATGAAAACGGATGGAAAAAGAACTAAAATCCGAAGTAAAAAAAGAAGAACAAGTTGAACACGAGGAAGGTAAAGACAAAGAGCGACGTTCCTTCCGCCACAAGTTAGAAGCTAAAGAAGCGGAAATCGCAAAGTGGAAAGCGGATGCCAACCACTGGAAAAACGAATATTTCAAAGCTTATGCCGACACGCAAAATCTGCGCAAAAGTGTGGAACGCGAATTAAGCGAAGGGATAAAATACCGCGCAGAGGGCTTCATTGGCGACCTGCTTCCTATTCTTGATGGTTTCTATTTCGCTTTATCGATGGAGCCAGCTAATCCGGAATTAAAAAACTATTTAATCGGATTTCAATACATCTACCAAAATATGCTTGCTGTCCTTGAAAAAGAAGGCGTTAAAGAAATCGCCCCCAAAGAAGGTGAGCACTTCGATGTCAGAACGATGCATGCGGTGGAAGCTGAAGAAAAAGATGGGGAGGCAAACCTCGTCATCCGCGTCCTTAACAAAGGATATAAATTAAAAGATCGCCTTATCCGTCCGGCGAACGTCATCGTTAGTAAAGCAAAAAGCTCGACCGCAGAGACTGAAAATAAAGACGGAGAACAAAAAAAGGATACATGCGTCAATAAAGACGCTTAATCATAGGAGGTTAAATTATTATGGCAAAAGAAGTTATTCTCGGTATCGACTTAGGTACCACCAACTCGGTTGTTAGTTATTTACAAGCTGACGGAAAAGTGAAAGTGATTCCTAATCCCGAAGGCACTAACACGACACCATCCGCGGTCGCTTTTAAATCAAGCGGCGAGGAAATCGTCGGTAACGCGGCCAAAAGACAGGCCGTCACCAATCCCGACACCGTTTTATCAATTAAACGGAAAATGGGCACATCCGAAAAGATTCATATCAAGTGTGTCAAAAAAGACTTTACTCCTCAGGAAATTAGCGCAAAAGTGCTAGCCTATATGAAGAAATATGCTGAGGATAATATTGGACAAGCGATTAAAAAAGCTGTCATTACCGTACCGGCTTATTTTAACGATGCTCAACGGCAAGCAACCAAAGATGCTGGCGTTATTGCCGGCCTTGAAGTCGTTCGTATTATCAACGAACCGACCGCCGCAGCCTTAGCCTATGGCTTAGAAAGCAAAAAAACGGGCAAGATACTCGTTTATGACTTAGGCGGAGGCACCTTTGACGTCTCAATCCTTGATATCGGTGATGGCACCTTTGAAGTTGTTTCGACTTCAGGCGATAATCGCTTAGGTGGGGATGACTGGGATAAAGTCCTTGCTGACTGGATCAAAGCACAAATTAAAATCGCTCACAATGTTGATCTAACTGACAAAATGGCCGAGCAAAGATTTTTAGAAGCGGCCGAAAAAGCTAAGATTGAACTATCTGGCTCTTTAGAGACAACAATATCCTTACCCTTTATCGGTATGTCAAGCGCTGGTCCAATTAACTTCGAGACAAAACTGAGCCGTGCTAAGTTCCAAGATCTTACCAAGCACCTTCTTGCTCGTACCGAAGGACCACTTAAAAGAGCATTAGCTGATGCAAAATTAACAGCCAATGATATTGACGAAGTTCTCTTAATCGGTGGTTCAATCAGAATGCCGGCCGTTCAAGAATTAGTTAAGAAACTAACTGGCAAAACACCCAATTTATCAATCAACCCCGACGAAGCCGTCTCGGTTGGTGCCGCTATTCAAGGTGGCATTGTTGCCGGCGACGTCAAAGACGTGGTATTACTTGATGTCACACCTTTAACCTTGGGAATTGAAACTCTCGGTGAAGTTATGACTCCGCTCATTACGAGAAATACGACGATTCCGACAACCAAATCGCAAATCTTTTCGACAGCAGCTGATAATCAGCCGGCGGTTGACATTATGGTCTATCAAGGTGAAAGGCCAATGGCAAAAGACAACAAATTGCTTGGTCACTTCCAACTAACAGGCATTAAACCGGCGCGCCGTGGCGAACCACGCATCGAAGTTACCTTCTCAATCGACGTTAACGGCATTGTTAAAGTATCAGCCAAAGATTTAGATACGCAAAAAGAACAGCAAATCACCATTTCCGGCACGAGCGGTCTTTCCAAAGCCGATATCGATCGGATGATTCGCGAGGCTGAAGAAAATCGCGAAGCTGATGAAAAGCGCAAGGAAGAAGTCGAAATCAAAAACAAAGCCGAACAATACATCGCTAGTATCGATCAAGCTTTAGCTGAAAAAGGTGAAAGCCTTGAAGCGACGCAGAAAGAACAAACAACCAAACTTCGCGATGAACTTAAAGCGGCTCTTGACGCTAACGACATTGACACCTTACGCAATCGTTTAAGCGAACTCGAACAAGCGGCTGCGATGATGGCAAGTGCGGGAGCCAATGCCCCTCACGCTGAGGCTGGTGCCGGTCCTGATGCTGGCGCAGGCGATAACGGCAAAAACGGTGATGATGTTATCGATGCCGATTTCACCGAAAAGAAAAACTAATCAAATATTCACATTCACGAGCGTAGGGGCATAAGCCCCTTCGCTTTAATAGTAAAGGAGACTTATGGCCACGAAACGCGACTATTATGAAGTTCTCGGTCTTAAAAAGGGAGCGAGCAAAGACGAAATTAAGTCGGCTTATCGCCGTTTAGCAAAAAAATATCACCCAGATATTAATAAAGAAGCCGGTGCCGAAACAAAATTTAAAGAAGTTCAAGAGGCATACGACATCCTTTTTGACGATAATAAACGGTCGACTTATGATCAATTCGGTCATGCTGCTTTTGAACAAGGAACTTCAAGTGGCGGCAATCCCTTTTCGGGCGCTGGTTTCAGCGGTGCGGGTTTTGGCGATATAAATCTCGGCGATAT
>JAAZFR010000117.1 GCA_012971835.1 Erysipelotrichia bacterium | reverse complement strand
GCAAATCGCCGTTATAAGTATGAGAATTTGGCGACATATTTTACTTCAAAAAAGTTCACACTATATCGTCAATACGCATTATCTAAAAAATTTATGATGGCAAATCACTATTCATATATGAATAAAAGTGATGCTAATGTCCATTATTCAATGATGCATCCTGGTGTGGCAGCGACAAACATTGTTGGTAGTGTATCAACTTCTTTTCCAAAGTGGTTTTCGATAGTGGCTAAGGGATTTATGTATTCATTTATGAATCATCCCGAAAAATCGGCACTTGGGATTGTTCTTTTAGCAAGCGATAATAATTCGCACGGCAAATATTTAATTCCGCGAGGCTTATTTGCCATAAGCGGACTCCCGGTTATTAAAAAAATCCCTGCAAGATTGTCGAATAATGCAGATATAATTCACCAAGCAACACTTAGTTATTTTCAAAAAATGGGGAAACTTAAATAAATGTTACTTGTAGATAATGTGACATTACAATTTGGTGGTCGCGTTCTTTTTAAGAACGTTCACATGACTTTTGATAAAGGCAATTGCTATGGAATAATTGGTGCCAATGGGACAGGAAAATCAACTTTCTTACAAATTCTTACCGGCGAACTCGAACCCAATAAGGGCGAAGTAGTTATAACAGATAAAGAACGAATATCAGCCTTAAAACAAGATCACCACGCTTACGACCATTTTCGCGTAATTGATGCCGTTTTGGAAGGGCACCAACAACTCGTTAAAATTCAAAAGGAGCGCGACCATTTATACGCTAAAACGGATTTTTCTGATAGTGATGGGATGCGTGCCGCTGAACTAGAACTTGAATTTGCCGAACTAAATGGTTATGAAGCGGAAAGTGAAGCTCGTACCCTTCTAAATTCATTAGGTATTTCGGTTGAAGATCAGGACAAAGTTGTCGGTGAACTCGATCAGCGACAAATTGTTAAAGTGCTGTTAGCTCAGGCCTTGTTTGGCAATCCTGATATTCTCATTCTTGATGAGCCGACGAACGACCTCGATATGCAAGCCACGCGATGGCTAGAAAACTTTTTATATAATTTTGAAAACATCGTTATTATCGTCTCGCACGACCGTCACTTTTTGAATAAAGTGTGCACGCGCATTCTTGATGTTGATTTTGGAAAGATTACTTCATATGTTGGTAACTATGATTTTTGGTATCAATCAAGCCAGCTTGTTTTCGAGCAATCAAAACGAGAAAACGTCAAAAAAGAGACGAGAATTAAGGAACTTGAGCAATTTATTGCTCGCTTCTCGGCAAATGCATCGAAATCGAAACAAGCGACCTCACGTAAAAAAGAACTAGATAAAATCACCATTGATGATTTAAAGCCTTCAAGCCGCCGTTATCCATTTGTTGAGTGGAAGTTTGAAAAAGAAGTTGGCAATAATGTTCTAGAGGTCAAAAAACTTAGTAAAGAAGGTTTATTTTCAAATCTTTCATTTACGATTAATCGAGGCGATAAAGTCGCTTTTATTGCTGATAATACACAAGTATTAACCGCCCTTTTTGATATTCTTGGGGGCTCGTTAGAACCAGATGAAGGCACATTTCGCTATGGAGTGACTATTACGCCAACATATCTTCCCAGTGATAATTCATCTTTCTTTAATAATCACGATGGAAACCTTGTTGAATGGATTAGACCTTATTCAAAAGATCAAAGTGAAACAGGACTTCGCGGTTGGCTCGGAAGAATGCTTTTTTCTGGTGAAGAAGCGTTAAAACCCGTCAACGTTCTCTCTGGAGGCGAAAGAGTTCGTCTCATGCTCGCTCGTACAATGTTGATCGCCGGAAATCTTCTTATCCTTGATGATCCGACCAATCACCTTGATTTAGAAGCAATTACCGCTTTAAACAAAGGGATGATTAATTATCGTGG
>JAAZFR010000012.1 GCA_012971835.1 Erysipelotrichia bacterium | reverse complement strand
TATTCGCTATGCATAACGTGATCTTTTGTGTCTTTAACTTTGACGGGACGGAAAGTACCAAGACCAATGTGTAAGGTAATATCGACGATTTCAACGCCGATTTGCTTGATTTTTGCCAATAATTCAGGTGTAAAATGGAAACCCGCTGTCGGGGCTGCGCTACTTCCCAAGTGTTCGGCATATACAGTTTGATAACGACTATTATCATCACACTGTTTCTTGATGTATGGGGGAAGCGGCATCAAGCCAACTTCTTCAAGCGCTTCAAGAAAAACACCCTTATATAAAAACTTTAAATATCGTATGCCTTCATCTTTTGTTTCAAGGCACAAGGCCGATAAAACACCATCTTTAAAAACAATCGTTGCCCCTACCTTGACGACCTTAGCATTACCAACTAAACATTCCCAAATATCTTTTTCAATCTCACGCAATAAGAGAACCTCAACATGAGCGCCCGTCTTTTCTTTGGTTCCAAAAAGACGAGCGGGGAGTACTTTTGTATTGTTGCGAACAAGAACGTCGCCCGCCTTTAGATAATTAACAATGTCAAAAAAATGTTCGTCTTTATATGTTTGACTAAAACGGTCGATACTTATTAGACGCGACTTATCGCGAATCGGAGACGGTGACTGAGCAATAAGTTCTTCCGGTAAAGGAAAATCAAACAAAGAAATGTCCATCAAAAACCTTTTGCGCTTCCAAAGGCGTTATATACTTCTTTTTTAAAATCGCCAAAGCGATCTTCTTTAATTGCTCGACGCGCTTTTTCCATTAAGGAAATAAGAAAGCGAACATTATGAATGGGAAGTAACCTTTTACCAAATGTTTCTTCGCTAATATAAAGATGTCGCAAGTAGGCTTTGGTGTAGTGTTTGCATGTATAACAATCGCAGTTAGCATCAAGACTTGAAAAATCATCCTTGTATTTTGCATCACGAATATTCACGCGCCCAATCGAGGTCATTAAGGCGCCATGTCGGGCAATGCGCGTCGGAAGGACACAATCAAACATATCAACCCCCCGCTCGATGCCCTCTAAAATGAAATCAATCGAGCCGACTCCCATCAAATAGCGAGGTTTGTCTTTAGGTAGATACTTAACGGATTGTTCGACCATTTTTATATACACATCCTTGGGTTCGCCAATTGAAGTACCGCCAATTGAATAGCCAGGAAAATCCATTTTTGATAATTCGACAGCGGAATGCATCCGCAAGTCTTCATAATCACTACCTTGAACGATGCCAAATAACGCTTGATCGTTTCTTGTTTGAGCTTCAAGACCTCTTTTGGCCCATCGCAAAGTCCGCTCAACGCTTTTCTTTGCATATTTGTAATCGACAGGATAGGGCATGCATTCGTCAAAGGACATAATAATGTCAGCCCCAATTTTTTCTTGAATGGCAATTACTTTTTCAGGTGTAAACTCGAGTTTAGAACCATCTAAATGGCTTTTAAAAATAACACCTTCTTCGGTAATCTTGCGATTTTCCATCAGCGAGAAAACTTGAAAGCCGCCTGAATCAGTGAGTATTGGTCCATCGTAATTCATAAATTTATGAATACCACCGGCCTTAGAGATGATTTCTTCTCCAGGTCGCAAGTGCAAATGGTAGGTATTAGCAAGAATGACGCCCGCTCCCAACTCTTTTACTTCTTCAGGAGAAAGCGTTTTTACGGTTGCAAGTGTTCCCACAGGCATAAACATCGGTATCTCAACGTCACCATGCGGTGTATGTAAAATTCCATACCGAGCCCCGGTCTGCTTACAAATATGTTTTATTTCTAAATAAAAATTTTTCATAACATTAAAGATAGTAGATGAAGAAAAAGCAAATTACCACTTAAATCGGTAATTTTGATTTGCCCCAATCATCTCCTGAAACTTTTCCTTTTTTCCAAGGAGGAGAAAGATAAAGTATCCAAGAATGGCAACGGCAATAAATTCGCCAAGACCAACTAATCCGACATTAAGCCAGAAGGGCAATCCTAATATGAGATGAAGCTCTAATCCAACAACAAAGGCATTGATAATAACTGGAATTAACGCTGCCAGAAAAAGATGCTTCATATAACCGATTAATAAGCCGCTTAATAAAGTGGCGAGTGTTCCAAAAAGCATATCCCAAGCAAACATCGGTGACATTGTGTTGGCAAGGAGAGTGCCGACAGTTACGCCGATAACAAAATCTTTGCGAAAAAAGCACAAAAGAATCAAAAGCTCCGCAATTCTTATTTGCATTCCATAAAAAGAAACAGGCAAAGTTGCCATTGTTAGAATAAAATAAATCGACGCGATCATGGCATTAATTGATAAGCGTTCGACAATTGGAGAATTTTTAAATTTATGTTCCATGAATGATATTACTTAAAAATTTTTAATAAAAGGCTAGATATTCCGGGGGTAAAGAAGTTCCACTTTCGTTATGAGTAATTACATGGGATAAAACTTCGGAAATGGTAATCACATTAACGCCTGGAATACTTTTTTCGATACTATCAGTCACGACAATGTCGCTGATACCAGCGTTTTTCATCGCCTCTACATTATTGCGTGAAAAAACACCGTGCGAAGCAGCGACTAATATTTCACGAGCACCTTTGGCGTATAATTCATTTGCCGAAGCAACAATGGTTCCGCCTGTATCAATAATATCATCGATAATAATACATGTTTTCCCTTGAACATCACCGACAATATTGACGACTTCAGCTTCATTTGGTGATGGGCGACGTTTATCAACAATCGCCAACTGAGAGTTTGGTAAAGCTGTTGCTAAATCTCGACCACGGTGAGCACTTCCGTGATCTGGCGAGACGACAACAACTTCGCTTGGATCAATCTTTAATTGTTTGAGTTTTTTGGTGTAGTATTTGGCGAATAAATGAATCGTAGATAAATTATCAACCGGGCATGAGAAAAAGCCTTGAATTTGTGGCGTATGTAAATCGACAGTAATGAGATGGGATACGCCAACCGTTTGCAATAAATCAGCAACAAGACGTGCCGAAATGGGTTCGCGAGGACGAGCGATTCGATCCTGTCGTGAATAGCCATAATAAGGAATGATAACATTGATATCTTTGGCGCTTGCCTTTTTAATTCCATCGATGAATACGAGTAATTCCATTAGTCGTTCGGATGCCGGTGAACAAGTCGATTGAATGATGTAAACCGATTTGCCTCGCACAGAGTCTAAAGAACGGGCCATCACTTCGCCATCAGAAAAATGCATTAGTTCAACATGACCAACGGAAAGACGAAGAAGATTGGCAATTTTTCTTACTAATTCGGGATTGGATGATAGATTAAATAGAATGATTTTTTCAAGCATGGGTTCATTTTATCACCAATAGGTGACGCTTAGTAGGACTATTCTTTTGTTGGCTTCTTCTTCACTTAAAAGCCGTTTTGAATCAATGGCGTAATTTTTTTCTCGTAAAAGATCAGCGGCTTCTTTTGAATATATCCAATAACGAAGACCAAAGTTTTCTAGGTTTCGTTTAGGATCAGAATCAATAATGTCTTCACCAATGTAATAAAGAGTTGTCCCCTTTAATATGAAATTGTGAGGTAAGTAATTAATTTCGACTTTTGAAAAACGGCAAAAACGATAAATTGTAAACAACTGTTTAAAGTAAATCTCTTTTAAATCTTCCTTAGCTAAAATATCAAGAGCGGTCGGTTCTTGAAAGCGTTCAAAAATCAACACCTTCAGTTGTTTGTCGTGAGCGATGAGCTTCGGAACATTAACGCCAGCCTTTTGAATCCGTTTATATTTTGCTAGGTCTTCGTGGTATAGCTTTTCAATACGATATTCGCGAAAGGAAAAAAGACGATCTTTACGACGTGCAATGAAAATATCCATGCCTTCTTCGTGAAGAACGCATTCGCCTATTTCGTATTCGTAACGTTTTATGATGCGGTTTTCCATATCTCTATTCTAAAGCAATGCTTTA
>JAAZFR010000116.1 GCA_012971835.1 Erysipelotrichia bacterium | reverse complement strand
TTCTCGATTTATTGTTCGTGGCTCTGCTTGACATGCGAGCGGCTGGAGCAGCTTTAGCTTCCGTCATATCACAAATATCATCTTTCACTGCTGCCATTTTATATTTAAAAGCTAAAAACTTTCCAGTGCGTTTAACTAAAAAAGATATCCGTTTCGATGGCCACTTTTCAAAACTAACATTACGGACCGGGCTTCCGCTCGCACTTCAAGATGGAATTGTCTTATTATCTTTTACCGTTATACTCGCTCTCATCAATTTGTATGGGGCCGAATCTGGATCAGGCTTTGGTATTAGCGAAAAAATTACTTTCTTCTGTTTTGTCCCTCTTAATGCTTTTAGTGCGGCTTTGACCGCTACCACCGCACAAAATCTCGGCGCCAAACAGCTCAAAAGAGCCAAACAATACGCTAGGGCAGGTTTGCTAATGCAAGGATTAATGGTCACTATTATCGTCATTATTTGTGAAATATTCGCACCGCAACTAGTTAGTCTATTCACCTCAGATGCAAACATCATTTTCTATGCTTCATCATTCATTCGAATAATCGCTTTAGATGCATTAATATGTATTTTCATCTATGTGTTGAATGCCCTTTTTATGGGTTCGGGACACACAACCTTCTCGATGATGCAAAACGTTTTGTCAACCTTACTTATTCGTCTGCCTTTAGCCTTTATTTTTGTTTTTGCTTTAAGGACACAAGTGACGGTTGTTGCTTTCGCCTATCCCCTTGCGAGTGTTTTCTCACTAATCGCCTGTTTAATTTATTATAAATTAGGTCGTTGGAAAATAATCAAAGAGAGTAAGCCGGCTGCTTTAAAAAGAAGCTCATAGATTCAAATCATTATTTATATAATTTTCGACAGTTTTTGGCTTGAACTTTTACCTCATCACTTATTCGATAGGAATCGCATATCTTTTGAATAGCCTTGCCTATGATGCGATAATCGAGTTTTCTACTACTCAAATATTCTAAAACAACCTCCGGATTATAAATGGCTAAATCAGCAATTAACCAGGCTTCAGCCATTTGAACATAGTATTCATTATCATTGTGCATTAGTCTCAATATTTGTTTAGTGTTTTGAGGATTTTTTTGCATACCGTTTAAGAAAATAACATAGCCCCACCGTCTAACAAACAAAAGATTTGCATCGACATACTGTTTTGCTTTTTGAAAGACATAAGCAAAAGAAACCGGTTTAACAAGCAATTGATTTAAAATGTCGACATGCCACCAATCACAAAGTGAGGAGAAGTGTTTCTCAATAAATTCTATTTGCTTTTCGTAATCTTTGATTTGCTTTAAAGAGACAACAAAGTAGATACGATGTAGCGCCCCGTTTTCAGAAATATGCGAAAATAGTTCGCTGACATCAATTTCATCTTTAATATATTCTTTAGCTATTTGATCAATGTCCTTGGTATATATTTTTTTAAAGCTCTTCAATCGACTCATCGTTTGTTCATAAATCATAAAAACCCCCAACAATTATTTATCCGTTTCTATTTTATAACTTAGTGTTACAAATCGCACGACGATAAAAACACGAGGCGGCTTATAAGAAATCAGTAAATATTTTACGATAAACGTAAATATGTAAACAAAGTATTACATTTGCAACACTTATCATAATGGTTTATCGTTTAAAGAAGAAGGATTGCCATTAAAACTCATTGGGCAATTAGGAGACAAAAAATGATTCCACGGAGCGAATTCACCAAGAAATACTTATCAGAAGCTATGTTAAAACTCATTAAGAGTGGGAAAAGCTTTGAAGAGATTTCCATTCAAGAAATCGTTGAGGAAGCTGGCTTTTCTAGAATGGCATACTATCGCAATTTTAAGGAAAAAGCAGACATTCTCAGACATCATTTTGATATTATTACCGAGAAATTTATTCAGGAGACAAACACCGATTTTTATGTGATGCCATTTAAGGAGTATTTAGTGTCGGTCTTCACTTATTTATTTGATAATCGCGAGTTGGGTTTATTGCTATTAGAAACACGGATGTTTGATTATGTTAAAGAACAATTTGACCTTAAACTTATTAAAACCGCGAACTCGTTAGAAGAAAAACAACGTTTCATCTTTTTTGCAGGCGGCTTATTCAACATTTATACTCACTGGTTAATTAGCGAAGGAAAAGAAACGCCAAAGCAAATGGCGGAAATTGTTTCCAATTTTATTGAAAGACCGTAATTAGAATTAAATAGATGACCTTTTTTTACTTCTAAATAAAATAGAAAGTTTTTTTAAACGTCTATAATTACCAAAAAGAAGAAAATCTGTCAGGGGAATTTCAACAAGAAAGATTGTTATTCCTAATGAGCCAAGATAAAAACCAATCGTTAGAAAGATGATGAAAATGATTGTGCTTTGATCAAACAATGTTGGCCGCGGTAAGTAAGAAGCCAGTAGGCGAATTAGAAAGACGTGAACAAGATAAAACGGTCCACTATATTTTCCATACATAGCAATCTTCTGTAGGCGAAATGTTGAAGTCAGAAAAAGTGACAAATAGTAATATGTTAAAACACCGCATAGTGAACCTATCAAGCGATAAAAAACATCTAGAAATGAACCACTCAATCCAACAATCCAGTTTTGAAAGTAAAATAGTGAGATTGAATAGCCGATAAGTGAAATAGCAAAAATGACTAAACGCAAAATTTTTAGTCCTCGCCACTTCTCAACGTACTTCGCAAATGTCTTTATTAAGAAACCGCATAGCGAAATTGGTAAGTAATAAAGAAGCATATTGGCAGATAAAAGAGCTGGTCCAAGATCGGGATGATTATAAATGTGAATAAATATGTAGGAAAAAGCGATTAAAAGAACAATTATTGTCGCTGTTATTAAGACATCATTAAGAAGATTTTTCTTCTTAAATAATAATTGCCCAACATAAAAAGATATTGCAATCGCTGCATTTATGAAGAAAGCAGTAAGAAAGAACCAATAAAAGGTGTCAGTGCGTAAATATAGTTCGTTCATCCAATAGGCAAAATCGTGATCGGCAAACCGTGGCAAAAACCAAATTGAAAGACAAGTGAATAAATAGGCAGGAACGATATATAGTACAAGTAATTTCAATAGATATTTCAATAGTCCTTTGAGTGTCGAGCTGCGATTGACAAAAAAACCACCGACAAAGAAGAATAGTGATAGGCTCACGCTATAGAATAAGGCAAAACCGATTGAAGAAGTAAAATTACTGACATACCAACGTTGTAAAACGTGACCAATCAAAACATAACTCATCGCAATGAGTTTTAAAAAATCAAATAAGTCGCTTCTCTTTTTATCTTCTCTTTTAAATATCTGAAAATTGTTATCTGGTGATGATAAAGCGGGGTTAGCGTTTTCCATTTTTTTCTCTTATCAGTATCTTTTTAACAATTTTGTTAAATTTACGAAATTGAATCGCAAAAATCGGAATAACGATATGAATGAAAGCAATTATGAAGGCCCCCAGGGCGTAGATTAGATGATAGGTGCTTAGGTCGAACAAGAAATCATTCGTTCCAAGTAAGAAGAACATACCAACTGCTAAAAGTGTCGAGATGACTGCGATAATTTCGGCATATATTAAAGTAATTATGCGCCTAACTCTAGTGTTTTT
>JAAZFR010000115.1 GCA_012971835.1 Erysipelotrichia bacterium | reverse complement strand
TAAAAAATGATTACAAGCGCGCCCGCAAAAAGTGAGCGCGCTTTTCATTTGTAAATATCTTCAAACTTTGTTAAAAAAATTTTAATTTTCCAATTACGAATAAATCTTTGATTTAATGCGCAACAATGTTACTCATTTACATCGCTATATTGTAAATTTTATCCAAAAAATTTGCATTATTTGTCGATTTATGTTTTTTTGGAAATATACAGTTTGCGCATAGCGTGTATCGCACGCGTAGCAAAATGAGATTCATATTCTCAAGGGGAGGGACTATGAAACAAAATAGACGTTTACTCAAAAAAATTTTTGTTATTGGATTGGGGGCAACATTACTATCAGGTATTGGTATTACTGCGAACCGAGCCATAGAGGAGGTAAGTGCTGCTGAAGCGGTTTATCATTCGACGAGTTTTTCTGCTTCGGATGGATTTTCTATCTCAACCACTTACAATGCACCAAGAACTAATCAAGGTAACAGCCCATATTTATGGGATTTCCTAAATGGAACAGTATCGACAACAAACGCAATTACATCTCCTTCTGCGCATTTAAGAGGTTATGCTGGACAGCAAACTCAAAGTCTTGAAACGGTTTTTGCCGTCCCAAATATCACTAAAGTTGTTTTTAGTTATAAAAGCGATACTAATATATCGGTAAATTTAAGCTACAGCACTAATGGTCGCTCAAGCTGGTCAGCAGCAACGAACTACGCGCGTTCTTCATCTGCAACTCAAGTAACATATACGATTAACGCTAATGGTTTAGCGGGGAACACGAATGTTAGATGGCAAATGCAAAATGCCGGAACAGCCACCGGTGGTAGTGCTGAACTAATTATTGATGATGTTACCATTTATTATATGGCCGGTGAAGCGGTTGATGTCACTGGCGTTTCCATTAGCGAAGGAACATCACTGAATTTATATGAAGGCGAGACCCAACAACTAACAGCTGTTGTCGAGCCAGCAAATGCTACTGAAAAAGGTGTGAGCTGGAGTTCAAACAATCCCTCAAAAGCTTCGGTTGATTCAAGTGGTTTAGTCTCCGCTTTAAGTGTCGGTAGTGCCATAATAACAGTTACTACTGACGATGGAGGGTTTACCGACAGCATAACGATAAACGTTTTAGCAGATCCTTTTATGGAGGCTGCCAAATCATCATTTAATTCTTCTGGTTCAGCATTGTGGGGTCAATCAGAAGGCTTTGGTGCTTACTTTAGCACTGGTTACGGAATACAAGATGCTGAAGATGGTGGGTATGTCAAAAACCACGCCTCGATTTCGGTATTAGCAAGTGCCCCTTTGGGCAGTGATATCAAAGTTGTGGTTGGTGCTGTCACCAATAACGCGAGTAATACGTGCGATGTAACCGTTTATGGTCTTGATTCTTCAGGAAATAGAATAAGTGGTTTAAACGGGTCGTTTATTACTCATAATCAAAGTATTTCCACGGTTGGTGCAGGGCATAGCATTTCTCTTGCTAATCCACGACAGGTTATCTTATCAACTCCTTCAGATAAAAGAGTGGAAAGAATTGAAGTTGTCTTTGCTTCCGCATTAAGCAAAACTTTTTTATCCTACATTGATATATATGTCGAATCATATGAGGCTGCGACATTAACGAGCATTGCGATAACCACTAATCCAACTAAGACTGCATATTATGAAGGGGAAGTTTTTAATCCAAGTGGTATGGTCGTAACGGCAACATATTCTGATAGCAGTTCTAAAGCGGTAGAAGGTTATACATATTCAACTGAACCTTTAGAGGCTGGTACGACACAGTTAGAGATTAGCTATACTGAGTTAGAAATAACAAAAACAGCCAATGTCTCAATTAGTGTCACAGCTGTCGTGTTAAATAGTATTTCGATTAAAACGCCAGCAAGTACGACTTCCTTTAAATTGGGTCAACTATTCTCATATTCAGGACTAGTAATTAACGCTAACTACAATAGTGGAACGATCGAAATTTCCTCGGGATTTACTGTTACAGGTGTTAATACAAAAGTATTGGGCTCCCAAACCGCATTAATCACTTTTGAAGGCAAAACGGCATCGTATACTGTTGATGTCACTAACCAAGGCGCAAGTGTCGGTACAAGCCTTACGATGAGTGATTTAATTATCTCGGAATATATTGAAGGATCTAGTTTTAATAAGGCTATCGAAATTTATAATGGAACAGGTAGCTCAGTAGATTTAAGCGCCTACAAACTACATCAGTATAATAATGAAAGTTCAGAAATTTCTTACACTTTAGCCCTCGAAGGAACATTGGCGAATGGTGATGTCTTTGTTGCTGCTCATAGTTCAGCCAATCAGACTATAAAAGATGTAGCTGATTTGGAATCCGGTTCAAGTGTATTAAACTTTAATGGCAATGATGCCATTTCGCTATCTAATAACGATGTCGAAATTGACATTGTTGGACCGATTGGCTCAGCCGCTGATTTCGCCAAAGATGTCACGTTAGTTCGTAAATCTAGCATAAGTTCACCAACGATGTCATATAGTGCTGATGATTGGGATTCGTACGCTACCGATACATTTTCCAATCTTGGCTTTCATACAACGGGTGGTGGAGACGTTACGCCAAATGAACAGGCAACGGCTTTTGCTAACTATGTAATGACTGGTATCGGCAACAACGCTCGAGGTAATTGTGAAGCTGTTTTAGATGAATTGGAGACTGAATATGCATACATGCATGCTGATGCCAAATCCATATTCAGCACAAGCTCTAACACTCTCTTTATCGATGCCCGGGCAAGAATGGCTTATTTGACTAACTGGGTCAATGCTCTAGGACAAGGCAGTGGCGAAATACAAAATCCCAGCACTGCAAAACGTTCTAGTTTAGTCTCGGTGGCAATTATTAGCTTAATCAGCCTCTCAGTGCTTTCAGGTTATTACTTTCTTCATAAGAAAAAAGAAATAATTTAAGAAAATGTTCTCCATAGCGAAGCGCGCTCATCACGTTGTGGGCGCGCTTTGTCATGTCGATATTAAATTGTATTGGCGACTTAAAAAGATATACACTATAATTAATAAATTATGATTAATCTACTTAGAAAAATCTTTATAAGAGATTATAAAAATGTTGGTGATGCAAAAGTCAGAACCGC
>JAAZFR010000114.1 GCA_012971835.1 Erysipelotrichia bacterium | reverse complement strand
GCTCCCGCCAACAAGCACGAACTTCGTCCGTGGTATCATTCGTCGGTTTTAATGACTAACCTTTTTCGACCTGACGATCACATTTTTTCTTCGCTAACAAATGATGTAGAACTCGATAATACATTTCGGGCAATTGCATCGGTATCTCATGATCAAAAGCGCGGTGGCATCGCTGCCGTAAACCGAGGCATTCAAACTGTTACGAAAACATTTGCAATCGAAGAAGAAATTAGCAATTCCGAAGAGATATATGTATATACATATAATGAGAGCAATATGCGTTTGGGAAGTGACGGATATATTATTCCTAATCAAATTATTACTGGTAGTTTAAATAAACGGATTACAGTGGATATTCCGGCCAATACTTTACTTGTCTTATCCACAACGAGGCTTTGATTATGAAAAAAATATTTGCAAAATCATTTATCATCTTGATGTCTTTTTTACTCGTTTCTTGTGGTGAGCAAGCAATTGATTTTGATGCTTTAGGCGAAAACGAGTATCAACCAATTGAAACAAAAGGGGAAATTGGTTCTTTCTCCTTATTGACTCCAGTGGATAATATTTCAACGGTGGAATTACCAACCTTTACGTGGGAAGAGGCAGAAAATGCATCAAACTACACTTTGGAAGTTGCTTCGACAATAACTTTTGAACAAGGAACTGACTTAATACCTCTACTAGACACCGAACTATATTTAAAGAAACAAGGAATTGCGACCACTTCGTTTAATTTATCTTCGGCAATTCGCATCAAAGATCGCTCTTATTATTGGCGAGTCACAGCTCACAATGACGATCACACAAAAGCGTGTAATGAAGCATATGGCGCATTTTATTTAGCCGCGAATGCCAATGAAGAAATTCCTATCGAAATTGGCGATATCGAAAATTGGATTGTCCATCCTCAAGGGAGCCAAGCCGACATCTCGATAAATAACACAAATTTCTTTGGCAATAGCAAAGAATCTTTGGCGATCGAATTTACGATGGAACAAACCAAGACGGGAAGTAGCGAAAGTGATGGTTGGATTGTTGTAACAAAATCAGCAGAGATGGAACTATATGGAACTGATTCGTTATATTTCAATTTCTATTATATGGGGCACGATGCAGATGTATTCGTCCGCTTCCTCGATAGTGACAATGAGTATTGGCACTGTGAAATTCAAGTCGCGAGAAACTCAAAACAAACCGTCATTCTCGACTTTGATGATTTTCAATTAAGAACGAAGGATTCATATATTGGTGATGGCATCTTTGGCTATCAGAATATTAAATATTTTGAAGTCGTTTTTGAACATAGTTTCGGTGACGGTGTCTGTCTTTTTTCTGATATTAAAGCTATTCGTTATGAGCGTTACTCGCATATGTTTCTCGATAGCCTTGATTTTAATGACTATGAAAAAAGCACGTGGATAAACGAAGCTTATAACTTCAATCCGGCGATTGGCGATGAAGGTCGCAGTTTAACTTTAAATTACGATTCGAACCCAAACGAACATAACACTAAGGGCATCGGAAGTGCTGGCTATGGTTTTGTGCGCATTCCAATCAATCGCTATTTTTCCAAAGGTGATGCCATCAAAGTTGATGTCAAATATACTGGTTATACAACGGCGAACATGATTCTTCGCATTTATGAGCAAGATACCGATCGCTGGTCATATACACATCCGTATAGCAATCTAGTTGCTGGTCAATATAAGACGCTCATTATTCCTTTTGGAGCTTTTGATAAAAGTCAAATCTTAGGGGATGGAACAAAACAGTTTTACTACATCATTAATTTGCAATTTGGCTTAAATAAAATCTATGATTCTGGGACGCTTTCATTTAGCAATTTTGAAATCGTATCTCTTGATAATGAGATAGATGATGAAGAACGAATCGCTAATGTTGGTATGGATGGTGTTATCGATAATTTTGAATCATATGAAACATCTAATGAACTATATTATAAGTGGATGCTTTCTAATACTAATAAAGATGAATACATTGCTTTAGAGAAAGAATATAAAACTGGTGGCAGCGCGAATAAAGCAGCTGGCAAAATAACTTATAAATCCGATATGGGTATGGCTGCCTACACGATTCCTACTAGTGTGACGGCCGAAGGGACAAATGCTTTATCAATTTGGATAAAAGATGGAACGCTGAAGTCGGATAATGCCGCCTTTAATTATTTAGCCGATGCCCATCCGCAGATGACGATTCAACTTCGCCTCATATCTGGCGAGGAATACCGCTATACAATCACAGCACTCAAAGGTGCGTGGTATGAGTATAATATTCCGTATTCTCTTTTCACGATTAATAATCCGGAATTATTTTATGAAGGACCAGCACCGATAACCGGCGAAGCAATTTCCTATTTTTCAATCGGAGTTCAGTATTTTTACAAGTTAGAAAATGGATCCGCATATCCTGTTTATTCCTCAGCAAACCCTGTCTATTTAGATAATATCAAACTAACAGATGCTACTTCATATGAAGAAATCGTCAAGGAAAAAGTTTTGATTCCCGATAACGAAGATGAGAAGTTATGCTATGTTGATGACTTTGAGAATTATCAAAGCGACAGCGAACTATACGAGATGTGGTCTGATGGTGTTGGCTTCGCCTACTCGGAGATGAACGTATCAAATAATACGGCCGGTCAGCCGAATAATGAACAGAGCATGAGTCTTAAGTATCAGGGAAATTCGCCTTCGGTTAATTATTTCTTAGCAACTAATTTCGCCGATGACGTTGATGCTCGTGGAATGAAAATCTCTTTACTAGGCGATAATCAAGCCACGGTTTACATCAACATATACTTAGAAATGTCAGGAACAACCGTCCAATTCCGATACACTTTGACAAATCTTGTAAGCGTGTGGAAAGAATATTCGATTGGCTTTGACAATTTTACAAACATATCGAGTTCATCTTCAGTCTTAATAACCCGAAACAACGTCAAATTCATCAAGAAAATCACATTTGGTATCGTTAATAATGTCGATGCAAATATAAGCTACGTGAATGTCGATGATATGATTTTTGATGGGAATATGACTTATAGTCATTTATCATCAACTGCTTTATAGGGAGGTGAAAGCATGAAACTAAAAAAATACGAAAATAACCCAATCCTTCTTAAGAACGAACGAAATGATTGGGAATCGCTGTGCGTTTTAAATCCAGCAGTAATTTATCATGATGAAGAGAAGCTTTTCTATATGCTTTATCGCGCGGCAGGAAATGATGAAGAACATCTAATTTATCTTGGTCTTGCGACTAGCAAAGATGGTTTTCATTTTCAAAGAGAATCTGATTTGCCACTTCTTTCTGCCGATGCAAATGGACCAGATGCTGGCGGTATTGAAGACCCACGTCTTATTAAACTAGGTGATTATTTCTACCTTACATATGCTTCACGCCCCTTTCCACCAGGTCAATACTGGCGGCTAGATAAAAAGATTTTTGGCTATAAGCCAGAATTCGGGCCAAAATGTTTAATCAATAATTCGACCGCTACGCATTTAGCGATTTCGAAGGATTTGCGAAATTGGAAAAAGCTCGGCCGGTTAACTGATTCGCGCTTTGATGATCGTGATGTCATTATTTTCCCTGAGAAGATTCAAAATCGATTTGTCATGATTTCTCGCGGGATGGAACGTTGCGGGAATGGCTATCCTAATCCCAAACCAGCAATTTATATTTCCTTTAGTGACGACTTACTTGAATGGGATCAATACAACTTGTTAATGCAAGGCGAGACATGGTGGGAGGATGCCAAAATTGGCGGATCAACGCCACCAATTAAAACAAAAGTTGGATGGCTTTTTATCTATCATGGAGTGGCAACAAAAGATGGAACATATCGCGTTGGCGCAGCCTTGTTAGATTTAAATGATCCAAGCCTTATTCTCGCCCGGACAAAAGATTATATTATGGAGCCTGAACACGAGTATGAAACAGCAGGTTATTATAATGGTTGCGTTTTTCCAACTGGCATCGTTTTAAAGGATAAAATTCTCTATATATACTACGGAGGAGCTGATAAAAATATCGGAGTGGCGACTTGTGAACTTGACGAATTGCTAACCTTTCTAAAGGAACAAGGTGGAAACAAACTATGAAAATAAATAGAATTATCATTTTATTGCCGCTTGTTTTCGCAACTCTAACTTCCTGCGATGACCCCAATCAAGACGGTTATCGTTATGTTGCGCCTGATCCGGTTGTAAATTATATGTTCAACTATCGTAAGGGCGAAGCGACACTGCCAAGTGGTTATATCGCAGTCGGTGATGATTTGTTATATCAACAAGATAAAATCGTTATTGGCGAACTATTAAGCGAGCCAATCGCTCCTGAACGTGAGGGCTATTCTTTCTCGGGATGGTTTAATGAAAAAGAAGGCCTTGAGGAATGGGATTTTACAAACGATAGAGCGACAGGCAATTTGTTTTTGTATGCCAAATGGCATCTCGAACAAGAAAATCCATATATTGAGCCTGAATATATACCAGTTGAAAGGATTGACGATGCAATGAGTCAAAGCTTTATCTTCGAAAGTGTGTGCAATATGCCGGTTGAAAGCGGGATTGTCAATTTAACAAGAGCAGCCATTCGTCGTTTAGAAAACTCAGCGGATGATTGTCTTGATAATATCGGTTATGTCCGCAAAAGTGCGACGCAAATTGTTTCTGCGAGATATGTTGCATCAACGAATATCGTAACGATTATCACTTCCTATCAAGGAGTAAATAGCCAACACGCGGCATTAATTGTTGATGTGACCGCGTCTTATTCTTTAAGCGGTTCATTTGAAACCAAAGCTAGTAATTACGAGAATAAAGATGATGAAGAACTTAATCATCGCGTCTTACTCGGCGGCTCTTCATCTATGGAGAACTGGGACACATCAATTCAAGACTTAAATCCCATTATTAGTTATAATCATGGAATCGGTGGAACAACCGTTCAGCATTGGATTAATTCCTTGGCAAGGCGCCTTATTTATCCGTATTCACCAAAAGCCGTTGTTTTATATGTTGGTATTAATAATGTTATTAATAGTAAGGAAAGCGGACAAGTCACTGGAGACTTACTCATTGAACTTTTTGATGATATTCACGAGCATCTCCCCGACTCACAAATCTTTTATGTTTTAATGAATAAATTACCTGGATTTCCCCAGTACACTCAAGAAATCATCACCGGCAACGATATTGTTATTGACTACGCCGAGCAAGGTAGCAATAGTACGTGGCTTAAGCCAATTGACGCCGGGACAGTTTTACTCAAGCCGACGGGAATGCCTAATGTCGCCTACTTTTTAAGCGACGGTCTCCATTTATCTCGGTACGGATATGTGCTGTGGGGCGGGCAGATCAAAAAAGCTTTGATGGAAAACTTATGAGGTATTAAGGGTGAGAATGATCGTCGGCAGTCACAATAAATATAAGCGCGTTAACCGACAATATATTGTCGCGTTACTGTTTTATCTTGGTTTTAGTTTATTGTTTATCGCTGGGATTCTCACTTTGTTTTTTACATCAAATGATGACTATCTTGTCGTGATGATTATTACGATTGTCCTAACCGTTATTTTAGTTTGGGGAACAATATATTTTTTTGCAAATCCGTTCCGTTCCCTTCATTATTTGCGAACTTTTTATAAAGATCTTCAAGCTGGTATATTCGATGAAAGTATTTTGACATTGAAAAAGATAAGCGAAGAAAAAGCCATCAAACGAGGTGTCGAGTTGATAAAGGTTCTCGCCGTTGAGCATTTAAAAGGTCAAGATTACGAACGCGAGATTTATCTAGTAGAAGGAGTTGATAATCTCGACTTTGGGGTTTTACTAAAAGTCAGAACATTTTCAAATATTATCATTTCATATGAGGTTCTTTTATGAAAATTTTTTCAAAAGAAGTTTTCGTCAAAAGTATCCACTATGATTGGGTATATTATGTTTTAAGTGTTTTTGCCATTATCGGTTTATGGAGTTGGGCTTTCGGGATTTTTCATCGCCCAAAACCTTATGAAAGATTAGAGATTTTTGTGGCGGCGCAAATTCAAGACGATTCTTTTTGTCAAGAAATTGAGGATGAGTTTGGCCCTGAGGGGCTCAAACTGGTTGAGAGTAACCAGGCATTACCAAACGATAATGCTTTTCAATCCAAACTTCAAGTTGTTGGTTATAATGCATCGGACTTATTGATTTTGCCAGAGAGCATCTTCGCTAATCTTCACTTTTTTGAAGTTTTTATTGAGATTGATAATACAATCAAAGATAATTATTTGACTGGACAAGAGAATTTTTATAGTCATGAAGGACACGATTACGGCCTTTTAATTAGAGGCGGAGAAAAAGAATCGTGGCTTGATGAGTATTTGAATTTCGATGTTAACGATAATTACTATCTCTTTATCTCTGGCTCAAGTCACAATATCGGCGATAAAGGAATATATGAAACAGTCGACTTTGATTTAGCCCTGGATGTTTTGTCCTATTTAGTAAGGTAAAAAAATGAAAGAAAGAATACGTGAAAAAGATTTTACCAAAAAAGAACTTCCTAAAAACCGTTGGGAACTCTTTCGCGATCTTTTACTTAATCATACGGCAACTCTTATAAATACTAGTTTACTAACTGCTCTTTTTGCTCTACCATTTATTGTCGTTTTTGCTCTTTTTTATTCGATGCTCGTGCTGGCGAGTAACAACCAAGAACCATTCAATGTTTTGTTTTCCCTTCTCTTTTATGGTTGTCTAAGTGCGACACCAGCCCTGATTTTGGCTTTGGTGGGGCTTTCTGGCGCTTTTGGGGTTGCAAAACGCTTAGTGTGGGGCGAAGGCGTCATGCTTAAAATTCATTTCTTCAGCGCCCTCAAAAGTGAATTCAAGAAAACGATAATAATATCCGTCATTATCGCTCTATCTTCTTTCTGTCTAGTGGTGGGTGGTGTCTACTTATCAATATTTTATGTAAGCGCTCCAATCCCGACCGGAATCGGTATTGGTCTTTTAGCAGTTCAATTTCTTCTAATCACGATGACAGGTTGTTATTTTTACGCGTATCAGTCTGTCTATCAAAATAATTTTGCCCAGACTTTTAAAAATTCTTTTTTAATTGCAACGGCGCGATTGCCTTTTACTTTGCTATTTTACTTAATATCGCCAGGTATTATTCTCGTTTTAACTATTGTTCATTATATTGCCAGCTTCATCGCTCTCTTCTTATTCGTTTTGTTTAGTTTTGGCGGTGTTGTTTTATGGACATTAATGGCTCATTCTAGTTTTGATCGTTTCATTAATGCTCAGCATTATCTCGCTTATGTTCGACGCGGTTTATATACACCAAATAATAAGAAAGAGGAGGAAGTAGGTTAATTCCGAAATTGACAATATGTCACAAGTATCATTACGTCATGTCTACAAGGTTTATGAGGGTGGCGTTCGTGCCGTTAAAGACTTTAGTCTTGACATAAAAGACAAAGAGTTTATTGTTTTTGTCGGACCATCGGGTTGCGGAAAATCGACAACGCTTCGCATGATTGCTGGTCTCGAAGAGATTACGGCTGGTCAGCTATATATTGATAATGTCTACGTTAATGACAAAGAATCAAAAGATCGCGACATTGCGATGGTATTTCAAAATTATGCCCTTTATCCACACATGACCGTTTATCAAAACATGGCTTTTGGGCTTAAATTGCGAAAATTTGATCCTGAAGATATCGATCGTCGTGTCAAACGGGCGGCGGAAATATTGGAAATAACTGATTTATTGACAAGAAAGCCAAAAGCCTTATCGGGTGGTCAACGCCAGCGTGTCGCCCTAGGTCGAGCGATCGTTCGCGAGCCAAGCGTCTTCTTGCTTGATGAGCCTCTTTCCAACCTCGATGCAAAACTTCGTGTCCAAATGCGCACGGAAATCACTAAACTTCACAATCGTCTCGCCACGACATTTATTTATGTAACGCACGATCAAACAGAAGCGATGACGATGGGAACAAGAATTGTCGTAATGAAGGATGGGGTTATCCAGCAAGTTGATACTCCAATCACTCTTTTCGAAAATCCCACTAACTTATTTGTCGCTACCTTTCTAGGTTCACCACAAATGAATATTTTGAAATCAAAATTAACCCTTGAAAAGAATAGTCTCGTTGCTTATTTGAATGGCGACGAAACTATGAAAGCTGTTTTCAAAGAAAACAAGAAACGTCAGTTATCCTCTTTTGATTATATTAATCAGGAAGTTCTATTAGGCATTCGCCCAGAAAATATTGCGATTTGTGAAAAAGGCATGGATGCTTATGTCGATGTCGTTGAACAACTTGGTGATGAAACTCTCATCTATGCAAAAATCAAAGGACGAGAAGAGTACTTAATTATCAAATCGACTTCGGCTGATCGCATTAAAGCCAAGCAGAACATTAAGGTTCAATTTGATGTCGATCGAATTCATCTTTTTGATTGCAAAACAGAAAAGGCTATTATGGGCATTCCTAGTGAAAACCGTTTTACTGGCAAAATTGAAAACCATGAATTAGTCTTTGGTAAAAACCGTTGGCAACTAAGCGATGAGTATTTAAACCATTTAGTCGATCGTGCCTTTAAAGAAGAAATTGTCATTGCCTTTAAACCCGAGGATGTCGTCCTAGGCAAGATACCTGATGCTCATCAAGTTGTAGCACGAATTGACTTTGTCGAAGAGAAAAGTGATTATGTTGCTTGCTATGGTCGAATCAATGGTTTCGACAATTATTTAGTGTTTAAAGTTCGAATTGATGACAACATAGAAATCAAAAGCGATGATGAAGTAACACTTAGCATTCCAAAAGAATCCGTTACTATTTATCAAGAAAATGAACGTTTGTTACTGAAGGAAAAAAGCAACACTAATGAAGCACCATGTCACATCAGTTTTAAGGATGAAAAAATGGTAGTTGCCTTTGGCAAGAACAACTTGATCCTTAATCCGATTCCCGGGGTAGAAGCTGGCGAACATCGCTTTAAAATTAAACAAGATGGTGCCAAGGTCTCCTTTACTAAAAAAATGATCAAGAAGTATAAACTTAATCGTGGCGATTATGCTAAACAGCAGCTTATTAAAGTTTCAGCTTATGATGAAGATAAGACCGGAGAGAAGAATGCCATTTTTGTCAAGATTGATGGTTTTGAAGGATATGTTACTTTGGTTGTTGAAAATAACTTTACGGTTTACGAAATGCCTGAATTCGAGATTTATCTCGATGAGAATAGCCTCGCGATTATTTAGGAACGTTTATGCGAGAGATCTACGCGAAAGATTTACTTGATTCGCCCTATATTAAACGAATAGGACGTTATTGGTATGATGATGTCAATCGCACCTTGTGGTTTAATTTTTCGGCAGCAGGATTTCGCGTTAAGTTTCGCGGTACAAAACTTGTGGCTCGTTTTCTCGCTACAAAAAGTGATGACGAAAAGAACCGCCCATACCTATCAGTGTTTATCAATGATGAAAATAATTCGCAAAAAACAACAATCGTCGAACTTAAAGAAAAAAAGACAGCGCTTGATTTCTTTAACGGCAAAGATGAGATTCATGAAATTACCGTTTTAAAGAGAAACGAGTCAATTACAAGTCAAGTGGCTCTTTACTCATTATGGTGCGATGGGGAATTTATACTCAACGAAGATAAAGAAAAAAGGATTAGAATTGAATACTACGGAAATTCGGTTACAGCCGGAAATGGCACAGCAGCCGAAGAAGGTGAACAAGTTTTTATGACAAAAACGGAAGATGCTTGTCTGTCTTTTGCATATCTAAGTGCGCAACTACTCAACGCTGAACATTCTTTAATTTGTGCTGGGGGATTTCCCGTTTACAAATCACCTTGGGTTGATTGGTGCAAAATCAAAAGTATTATTCCGATGGTCGAAATGGCGGATTTTGATGAAAATACGACAATGGAAAACTCCCATTATTGGGATAATTCGGCCTTTGTACCTGATCTCGTCGTTTTTAATCTCGCCGCCAATGATTCACACTATTTTGATAAAATCAAAGATAATCTTGACTATAAAAATGAACTTAATAAGTTTAAAGATGCTTATTGTGAATTGATGAATAGAATATTTTTACACTATCCAAAGACTAAAATTATTGTTACTTCGGGAATGATAAAAATACGTGAAGATATCGAACAAATTCTCGATGAAGTATCACGAGAATATCAAAACTCATATCGTTTTAAATTCACTTCGTTGAGCGTTGGAGGCTATATGCCTAACGAAGGCCATCCTAATGCTAAAATGCACGAGTACGCCGCTAAAGAATTAGAAGAATTCATACGTCAAAAAGGTCTTGTTTAATTGTTATTTTGGATTGTAAAAAATCGCGCCTTTAACTTTAAAACCTAAGTGGCGATAATAGCATATTCTCATGTAGTTTAACCTTTTAAATGACGAATAATGCGACATGGGTTTCCGACCGCAACGACATTTGAAGGTAAATCCTTAGTGACGACAGAACAAGAACCGACAACAACATTATTGCCAATTGTTATTCCGGGGTTAATAACTGAATTGCCCCCGATCCATACATCATTACCAATTATGACTTTTTTTCCTGATTCCAGCTTCGTTCTTCGTTCATCTTTATCGATGGGATGTGTTGCGGTGTAAATATGGACACCGGGTCCAAGCATAACGTTATCGCCAATGCGAATCGCGCAGACATCAAGAAAAATACAGTTGTAATTGGCGTAGAAATTCTTACCAACGTGAATGTTAAAGCCATAGTCACAATAAAATGGTGAATTGAGTTTTGAACCCTCGCCAACACTTCCAAATAGCCTCTTAATAATCTTCCATCTATTAGAGGGATTGTCTTGTGGCGAAGAGTTATATAAATCGCATATTGTTCGAGATTTAATTCTTAACAACACTAATTCTTCATCATAAGGATTGTAGGCCTGTCCTTCAGTCATTTTTTGTTTTTCGCTCATTTGGAAATCCTCTTGCAAGTATACAACAATAAGCCAAATGGTTTTTGTCCTATTACTAATAATCATAGCCCATAAAAGAAAAACAACTTTATCGTTGTTCCGTTTTGATAAATG
>JAAZFR010000113.1 GCA_012971835.1 Erysipelotrichia bacterium | reverse complement strand
TCTTATCGGAACCAATGGATGTCACCAAATTCGGACTCATTTTTGCTGGAGCGCAGAAAAACGTTGGACCAGCTGGAGTTGTCATCGTCATCATCCGCGAAGATTTATTAGATAATGAACCACTTCCTGGAACGCCAACGCTTTTGAAATACAAAGTATTAGCCGATGCTGGTTCGATGTACAACACGCCTCCGACTTATGGCATCTACATCTGCGGTCTCGTTTTCAAATGGATTTTAAATCATGGCGGTCTTGAAGCCATGAAGGAAAGAAACGAGAAGAAAGCTGCCCTTCTTTACAATTATTTAGATAATAGCAAAATCTTTAAAGGCACGGTCGAGAAGAACTCTCGTTCATTAATGAACGTTTGCTTTACTACCGGAAACGACGAACTTAATGCCGCCTTTTTAGATGGTGCTAAAAATGCGGGTTTTGCAAATCTTAAAGGTCACCGTTCAGTGGGAGGCATGAGAGCCTCCATCTACAATGCTATGCCGATGGCCGGTGTAGAAGCTTTAGTCGCCTATATGCGGGAATTTGAAGCCGCTCACAGCAAATAGGGGGAACAATGAGAAAAATACTTTGTCTAAACAAGATCTCGCCAGTAGGTTTAAAAACACTTCCTGTTGATTACGAAGTGACTACTGATGTTAATGAAGTCGATGCCATTTTAGTTCGTAGTGCCGTCATGCATGAAATGAAATTACCGGAAAGCGTTTTAGCCGTTGCAAGAGCCGGAGCTGGCGTTAACAATATTCCTCTCGATGATTACGCTAAAGCGGGCGTTGTTGTCTTTAATACGCCAGGCGCCAATGCCAATGCCGTTAAAGAATTAACCATAGCCGGTATGCTTATGGCCGCTCGTGATATTCATGGCGGTATGAAATGGGTTGAAGCCAATAAAGAAGATGTCGAAATTAATAAGAGTATGGAAAAGGCAAAATCAACTTTCGCCGGAACAGAAATTCTTGGCAAGACACTTGGCATTTTTGGTCTTGGTGCCGTTGGCTCTTTAGTTGCTCAAGGTGCTCATGGTATGGGTATGAAAGTCGTAGCCTACGAACCATCGCAAGCCACAATTGAAAAGAATCGCGATATGTTACCAAACGATATTAATATCGTGGCCAGCGCTGATGAACTATATGCTGTTAGCGATTATATCAGCCTAAATGTTCCTCTTCTGCCTGCAACAAAAGGCATGATCAACCGCGAGTCAATTGCCAAGATGAAGGAAGGAGTCATCATCGTCAATTTAGCACGTGATGCTGTCGTTAATGATGAGGATATTAGGAAAGCCCTTAAAGCTGGAAAAGTTCGTAAATATGTCACTGATTTTCCAAATCACACGACAGCAAATATGGAAGGTGTTGTTGCCATTCCTCACCTCGGTGCTTCAACTGAAGAAGCTGAAAATAATTGTGCGACGATGGCTGTAAGACAAATTGTCGACTTTATTAATAACGGCAATATTGTCAATTCTGTCAACTATCCCAATATCGAATTAGGCGTAAAAACAGACGCTCATCGCATCGTCGTTCTTCATGATGCAAACGAAGGTATCTCGGGACAAATTATTAAAGTGGTTGAGACTCGTGGCCTCGTTAAACAAATCGCCAGTAAAATCAAAGGAAACTACGGTGTTACTCTTATTGATTTTGTCAAGACGAGCGGAGATTGTACGGATGGTGTTTGTCTTGGTGAATCCCTAGCGGGAATCACTGGAGTTATTACTCTTCGCGTTATTCACTAATTAAACAAAAAAACACCGGAATTGCTGCAAAATTAACGCAATAAAGGTGTTTTTATTATGCAAAACAACTAAGATTTAATGATTGTACCAACCTTTTCGACAAAGGCTTCCTGCGCTTTTTCAAGAGATGTGATAATAGCCGTTTTACCTTTTTTAGCTTTTAAAAACATTAAGCACGCTTGAACTTTTGGATACATACTTCCTTTGGCAAAGTAACCTTCTTCAGC
>JAAZFR010000112.1 GCA_012971835.1 Erysipelotrichia bacterium | reverse complement strand
TCGAAGGATGACCAAAGTCGATGACAATCGTAGCTTCACCAGCTTTAATTAAATAGGCGTCGCCATACTGCGATGGCTGTTCAAAAGTGAGAATCTCAATATATTCTGATTGTGAATTGGAAAGAGGGTGAGCGGCACTGCCGAGGGGCGCTGATTGATCGTAATAAGCCGTTTCCTTTTCCGTTTTATCTTCGTAATTAACTGTGATGCCCGTATCAGCCATGTTGCTGATTCGATCTTCGTATGTCCCATTTATAATGTCTGCAGAAGAATTTGACGAGACATCATCACTAGGTGCTGTCGTTAGTGATGGATTTGGTTTGTCACATGATGATAATAATAAAAATGACAAAAGGACAACGATGATTGTGCTTCTATAATTATTCTTCACGATGTTCATATACTCGCTTGCTGTTTTCAAAATTCAGCTTAGCAATTTTTTTAAACTCGTTAATGCCGTGTTTATTAATAAAAGAGATGGCAAAAGCATCGACTTTATGGGAAGCGCCGAAAGGAATTGCCACTTCGTATTTCTTACTGAGAACTTCCATTTTTTTTAAAAATGAGTAACGAGCGATCATACTCGCTAGTGCAACCGAAGGAAAACGCGATTCGCCTTTTGTTTTAAAGATGATATTCTTAACTATTTCTTTGTCGCGAGAAGCATAAGTAAAATAACGGGATTCAGAAACGAACTTATCGACATAGACGTTTCGAATATCGCCATGCTTTTTTATAAGGTTTAATAAGACGCGGTTGTGAAGACGAGATTTCATCTCGTTGATATTTATGCCTTTTAAGGTTAACTCGTTATATTTTTCGTTGCTCAAACTCACTTGTGAATAAGAAAATTTCTTAAGTAAAGTTGGTGTTACTTTCATGATAAAATCATCAGTCAATTTTTTTGAATCAGCAACACCTATTTTTCTTAAGTAAGGAACATCTTTTTTGCGCACTAAAGCAGCGCACACACAAATAGGACCAAGATAGTCTCCTGTTCCGACTTCATCACTGCCAATTTGATCATCGGTATCGAACCAACCAAGCGGTTCGTCATCAAAAAGATGGATATTTAGATTGATGAGTGATGAATCCCATTTTTGAACTTCAGATTCAAATCCTTGTCCTACAAAAGTAATTTTTACATCCTTACCTTTTGTGTTTTGATAAGCAGTAATTGTCACTTTATTCTTTTTAGCGCGAAATAAGACATAATCGCTATTGTCCATAACAATAAACGGGTGATAGTGCTCACGGATTTTATGGAGAAGTTCGTCGTTTACTTTGATTGTAATCATATTTGAGCTTTTCTTTGGCCTAAAACATTTTATCATAAAAGCAGCGCTATCAATAGCGACCATATTTTATGGTAAGATATTGTCGTGCCTAACATTTATGAAGTATTAGAATTTAACAAAATTAGCTCGACGATCGCCTCATATGCTCAAAGCGAATTAGGACGCGCCAGCGCTTTAAATATGTCTATGCTGGTTGAAGAACAAGTGAAAAATGAACTTGCCATCTTAGATGAAATGATGATTTTAAATGTTCGTTATGGACATCTACCGATGATGAGTTCATCTAATTTAACCAAGAAAGTCGAATACGCTTTAAAAGGCGGAACTTTAACCGCTGAAGACTTAGAAGCAATCGCTCATGATGTAATTATTACTGCCAAAATCATCCAATCGATACGCAAAAGAGAAGATGCTTTTCCCCTTCTTAAAGACAAAGTACGGCAATTTAAAACTCTTGAACAATTAGAAAAAAGTATTCATCGTGTCGTTGGACCTGACCTTGGCATTATGAGTTCGGCTTCATCGGTTCTTAATTCGATTCGCAAAGCAATTGCGGAAACGGAAAGAAAAATGAACGCTCGTTTTACTTCGGCAATTGAATCATTGCGCGATTATATGACTGAGTTGGTCGCGACAATTCGCAATGGCCATTTTGTTTTGCCAATCAAAACAGCTCACAAGAATAAAATTAGTGGTGTTATCCATGATATTTCCGATACGGGCATGACAACTTTTATTGAGCCGGAATGGGCGGTCGAATCAAACAACCAAATATATATTTTAAAAATCGAAGAGCGAGAAGAAATTCAACGGCTCTTAAGAGAATTAAGTGTGCTAGTGGCAAACAATGCGAAGGAAATTATGGCCAACAATTATTTGATTGGCTATTTGGACTACGTTCAAGCCAAGGCGATATATGGTATTGCTTTAGACGCCAAAATCGCCGAGCTAAGTTCAATCAAGATGATTAATATTACTAAGGCTCGTCATCCGCTGATTAAACCCGAAGTCGTTGTGGCTAATAATTTTAATTTTGATAGTGAAATTAAAATCATCGTGATCAGTGGCCCCAACGCCGGTGGTAAAACAGTGGCCCTGAAAACGCTGGGCTTAATGATTTTGATGAATCAATGCGGGCTGGCACTTCCAACCGATAAACCAGCAAAAATATCTTATTTCTCGCATATTTTTGCCGATATTGGTGACAATCAATCGCTCGCTAGTAATTTGTCGACCTTTTCCGGCCATATCAAAAATTTAGCAGAGATTGCTGAGCAAATATCATCAAACGATCTCGTTTTACTCGACGAAATCGGCACAGGTACATCTCCTCTTGAAGGAGAGGCATTAGCTATTTCATACCTCGAATTCTTGCGTCGGGTTGGAGCTTTCGTTTTTTGCTCATCTCACTATGATGGTTTAAAAGATTATGCTTTGAGTACGGATGGTGTTCTTAATTCCTCGGTTTTGTTTGATGAGGAAAAGATGACCCCGACATACATTTTAAAACAAGGAGTTCCGGGGCGAAGCTACGGTTTAGAAATGGCCGAGCGCTACGATCTCCCGAAATCAATAATTGCAAAAGCTCATGAAGTATTAAAAAGTCATGGTCATGAGCAAAGTATTAGTGCGCTTAGTAGCCTACAAAAACTCATCGCTGAGAACGAGAGTAAGAATCGCAAACTGGAAACGGAAATAAGAAGAATATCTCATCTCGAAAGTACATTAAAAGAAAAGGAACAAAAATTGGAAAATCAGCGCCTTCATCTTTTAGAAGATGTTGAAGAAGTTAAAAGAGATATCATCACGAAAACCGAGTTAGAAATTAACAATATTTTCGAAACCTTAAAAAATCCTAACCTTAAGATGCACGAAGTGATTAACGCTAAACGTCGCCTTAAAGAACTTGATGATAACGATATTGAAATAAACGAACGTTATAAAGAAGAAATTTCCGTTGGCGATTACGTCTCTCTTTCTGAACTAAATATTACGGGGAGAGTTGAACGAATTAGTGGTAATCGTGTGTTTATTGTTTCCACAGATGGCATCAAATTCACTTCATCAAAAGAGCGCGTTCAATTAAGCGAAGAACCCGCAAATAAAGAAGTAGCAAAAGCGGTGTCGATTCCGACGATAACTGGCGACGTTAAACTAGAACTCAATGTAATTGGCCTTCATGTTGATGAAGCTCTGGCCGAAGTGGAAAAATATCTCGACAGCGTTCGTTTAAGACGTTTTTCACAAGTGCGAATCATCCATGGCTTTGGCACCGGAGCGTTAAAAAGAGCGATTCATGAATACTTAAAAAAATGTGATTT
>JAAZFR010000111.1 GCA_012971835.1 Erysipelotrichia bacterium | reverse complement strand
GTTGCTAAAGTTGCCCCAGCAATAAGTGCTGCTACCGCTAAGAAGAGTGGTAATTTGACTAGCTTATTCATCTTGTAACCTCAACAAAATATATATTTTGTGGCTCTTCTATTGGAAAATCATAGGCGACATTAAGTACCCTTTGCGATTGTTCAGGTTCGGGATTTTGCCCTTGGGTATTGTAATATGCCAAACTTCCATTTAAGGCTAATGATAAAAGTAAAACCGATAAGATAATCGACCATTTTTTCAAATTATTGTTAATTGTCATACCGGTCGCAAATCGATCGATTAATGGTGATATTAAATTAGTGATGGCAATGGCGAAAATAACACCTTCAGGATTTGCTCCTTGAATTCTTATTAAAACCGTCATCAAGCCAGCAATAATGCCAATTAGAATTTTGCCAAACATCGATGTCGGAGAAGTAACCGGATCGGTAATCATAAAGACCGCGCCATACATCAGTCCCCCCAACGCTAGATGGAGCAAGATATATGTACCAGGGTTAAGGCCGGTAATTAAAGCAATAACAAGGGCTGTCAAAGTTACGGTCACTAAATAGGCAGCCATTGGTCGCCAGTTACAAATTCTTCGGACAATCATATAAAGACCGATGATAAGAATTAAACCCGTAAATGTTTCGCCAATCGCTCCTGAATAATTGCCTAACCATAATTGACCCATGTTCACATTAAGTCCCGTTAACGAATCGTTGATCCATTTGACGCCGAGGCTTGAGAAAGAAGTCGTAATTGTCGCTCCGACATCCGTCAACAAAGTTGCATTGCCTGGAATAGTATCGATAAAGGCGTTTAGTTGCGAGCCAAAAGCAAAAGTGACAAAGATACGAGCGAAGACGGCGGGGTTAAAGATGTTGGCTCCAAATCCGCCAAATGCATATTTAACGATTAGTGTTGCAAAAAGGCTACCAATGATAATCACATAGTAGGGTGTGCCAATCGGTAATGACAAGACAAATATCAAAGCCGTAACAAGACTATAATTCTCCTTAATTGTTTTAAATAGATAGCGCCCAAATGGAACATTCTTATCATGATAAGATATAGCGGCCACAAGGACGTCACAAATTAAAGTAGTAACGACAGCAACAACAACCATAAAGATGGCTTTTAGCCCATAATTAGGGGCAATCGCGAAATTATAGGCAATCGCGGCAATCCACAATAAACAAAGTAAAGCACTAAGTTCATACATGATGCCGGTGGTTGAACGTTTGTTACGAGTAAAAGGTGCTGGTTTAATAATAAATTTCATTTGACAGATCCTTTTTTGGCCATCTCCCGCTTAGCATTTTGAATGCGAACTTTGCCTTTGGCGCGAATAGCAGCATCTGCCACTTCGATAAATGATGGGCACACATAAGAACAAATTCCACATTCGACACATCGATTAGCGTTTAATTTTATTAAACGATTGGTATTATTACTATCGAGTGCCATCTTGATTTCAATGGGTTGAATTCCAACCGGACATGCCGCTGTGCAGGCACCACATCTTAAACATGGCACTTGATGATAAAAGACAGGTTTAATCGCCGTATACCCATTCATTGAAGCCTGTAATACATACGAATCATCTTTAATGGCTCGCGAAGTCATAGGCCCGCCAGTAAAAGCGATTACTTCATCAGCGGTATATCCGCCTATTTCTTGTATGATATGAGACATTGGAGTGCCAATCGGAGCTCGAACATTGACTGATTGCTTAATAGCGTTTCCGGATATAGTAATTGTGCGATGAGTAATCGGTTCACCTTTAATTAAAGCCTGCGCTGTTGCCATTGCCGTCGCGACATTATTGACAATGACATGCGCTTCTTTAGGAAGTTCATTATATGTTCGTTTAAGAACTCTTTTAATCAACAATCTTTCCCAACCCATAGGATATATGTCTTTAACAAATTTGATGCTCGCATGCGGAAAATTATCTAAGTATTTGCTAAGAATCTCAACAAGGGCTGTCTTATCATTTTTAAGGACAATAATAACCTTATCGGCTTGAGCGGCTAAGCGGAGTAATTCGCTTCCTTTAATAACATCAAGAGCGTGGTTTTGTAGCAGTTTGCAGTCAGTCGACAAATATGGTTCGCATTCCACTCCGTTAATAATAATGGTATCGATATTACTACTATTTTCATATTTAAAATAGGTAGGAAATCCCGCTCCCCCTAAGCCGACAATTCCGGCCTCTTTAATGGCGGATATAATGTCCTTATAATCACTATCAAAAGAAACGATTTTTAGAGGCTTGGCTCTTGTCTTTTTAAAATCATTAGCGATTTCTAAGTGTTCAGTAGCTCTTCCTGCGAGCGGATTATATATGCTTGCTCGTCCTTTAACGATACCCGATACCGAGGAAAAAACTGGTACATAAAAATCTTTCCTTCGGCCGATTAGCGTGCCAACTAATACCTGATCGCCTTCTTTAACAAATATATCCATTTCCGTGCCATTAGGGCTCGTAATTGGAATATAAACAAATGGGACTTTATTTTCATCGACACTAAAAACATCGGCCTTTAGAGCCTGTGATTTATTTCCTTCGATGTGAATTGAAGCTAAGCTTCTAAAAATGTTAATCATGGCAATTTAATATACATAAGTATACGAAATTCAGCGGTCTTTAACAATGTTATATACGACAATGTAACCGGTTTTTTGTTCCTTTAAGGTATGTATTTTCAATTTAAATACAATATGCAACTAGGAGATACTTGCTTCTCTTCCATCGCTCAT
This sequence comes from Erysipelotrichia bacterium, assembly GCA_012971835.1. The sequence continues at coordinate 413 of JAAZFR010000111.1, read as the reverse complement.
CCTTTGAAAAAAGACCTTTTAAGTCTTATTTTTTTGAAATGTGGCCATGCTTGCAGAAGAAAAACGCATTTTTCACATATTAAGGGAAAATGTCTTTTTTGTTATGAACACAAAGTTCAAGGTTAAAATTGAGAAAAGTGTCTTCATTTACAAGTTCGACGCGTTCTATGAAAATGCTTGTTATAGGTAGGAATGAAACGCAACGATATTGATTGTTTTGAATAAAGAGTTTAGTTTACGGGAGGTTGAGCAATTCCTCCGGTATATGAATAGTAAAACATAATATCGGTAAGACAAATATACCCCTCAGTCAATTGATTGCTGATTGATGGATTTATAGCGTCTGAATAATACGCTATTTTGGAGTAATACCCACCATCGTTATGAGGAACAAAACTTGTGAGTAAACCAAT
>JAAZFR010000110.1 GCA_012971835.1 Erysipelotrichia bacterium | reverse complement strand
TTTCTATATCATCAGGTTTTTTGTCAAGAACAATAAAAACATTATCGTTTGCCCGTTTTTTGATTTCTGAATTTATAACTTTCTCATATAACTGGTTAACATTATCATTAAAATCAACCGCAAGATAAGCTGGGCTAAACTTTTGCAAAGACTCAAAGATAAGTTTAACTTTATTTTTTTTCTGTTCGTCATTATTTAAGGGCAAATCTTTTAATGATGTCAGCTCTGCTTGAATTTTCTTGAATTTCTCTTTATCGCTTTTTGGAATTACAAAACAGGCAGTAAGATCAATGACTTTACTTTTAATCATTAAAATGATTAGCCGATCGTTATCATCCTCGCTTGGAAAAAAGCATTTACCATCAATCAGCAGCTGACCTTCATCCAAAGATTGATTGCGGGATGAAAAAAAGGAAAAGACAAACTCCTTTGTATGATCAAGGTGATTTATCCCTTTATCAAGAACAATATTGATTGGTTCTTTTGGGCCGTCTTCTGCGGAAATGATTGCTGATTTTAAGTCGATCATAATATGGATTATAGCATAATTTAGTATACGGCTTAATGATAATTAAAGTCATTAAAAATGAATCGTGGTTAGTGGTTTATTTATCTATAAACACATAGATCACTAAGAAAAAACCTCACGCTTTGCGCATGAGATTTTCATTTAGATGGCGGAGTAAGAGGGAGTCGAACCCTCGCACCAGTTGCCCGATCTACTTCCTTAGCAGGGAAGCCCCTTCACCACTTGGGTATTACTCCACGAACGCCATTAAATATACCATAACGGCGCTACTAACATCAAATAAATTAATAGGCTTTTGCGAAGTAGACGACTTTTGTCGCTTCTTGACCACAAACCGCGCATTTATCATCGAAATGTTTTTGATCACCATGCGGCATACAACGAGCCGTAGCCGTTGTTAATTCTTTGATTTTATCTTCGCATTCACGATGACCGCACCACATCATCTTTGCATAGCCACCTTGATCAACGACCTTTTTAAGTTCTTCTATTGAACAAACAGGGACAATATGGTTGTCTAAGAAATCTTTGGCCTTCCGATACATCACTTGGTGAGTTTCTTTTAAAAGGCGTTCGACTTCAACTTCGATTTGCTGATCGACAACATACTCTTTTTTATTGTCAACACGTCTTGCGATGACGACGTTACCCTTTTCTAAGTCACGCGGGCCAATTTCCAAACGTAATGGAACGCCCTTCATCTCGTATTCAGCATACTTCCAACCTGGCGTGCGATCGCTTTTATCGAGTACCACGCGATAACCAGCCTTTTCAAGGCGTGCTTTTATTTCTTCGGCCTTAGTTAAAATGCCATCTTTATTTTGTTGAATAGGAATAATAACAATTTGAATAGGCGCGGCATAAGGAGGCAAAACAAGACCATTATCGTCACCATGAACCATGATAATCGATCCAATAAGACGAGTCGAAACGCCCCAACTCGCTTGATGAGGATTTCTTAAGACATTGTCCTTGCCTTGAAAAGTGATGCCAAAGGCTTCGGCAAAACCAGTCCCAAAATAGTGAGTTGTCCCACTTTGCAATGCTTTGCCATCATGCATCAAGGCTTCAATCGAATAAGTTTCTCTCGCCCCGGCAAAGCGTTCTTTATCTGTTTTTAATCCTTTGACAAAAGGAATAGCTAAAACATCACGTCCTAAATCGCTATAGATGTCGAGAATCTCCAAGGCGTTATTACGTGCTTCATCTTCGCTGGCAAAAACGGTATGCCCTTCTTGCCACAAAAATTCGCTCCCTCTAAGAAAGGGACGAGTCGTTTTTTCCCAACGAACAACACTGCACCATTGGTTATACATCTTAGG
>JAAZFR010000109.1 GCA_012971835.1 Erysipelotrichia bacterium | reverse complement strand
AGAGTTGCGGCGATATTATTCGAAGGATTAGCAAAAAGATTAGCGAATGGATTCGTACTTGGCAATGCCGAAGGGTTATTATCAGCTGTCACTCTAATAATAGGTGATGAAAGCAAAAAATTCTCGATACGAGCACCCATCGCCACATAACCAAACATTCCAATATCGTTTGTTTGTGAGCCATTGACCTCAAGGTTATTAATTCTTTTTCCGTTTCCGTTAAATTGGCTATAAAAAGGATAGTCTTCACTACCAATTGGTAATAAATCAACACCATCCCACTCAAGACCAGAAGAAGGAATATTGTCGTCAAGTTTAAAATGAGTATTTTCACTAAATACGCCAAGGACATTTAGTCTTTGCAAGTTTCTAAGCTGCTCAGGATAACGGATTGAATATGGGTCAGAAGATGTGCCACTCCCACCTTCGAAGTAACCATTCAAGACGCCTGAGTTAAATTCAACCGGAGTCTCGTACTGGCGGTTATAAACATATGAAGAATATGCAAATCCCACCGCCGCGGCCGTGCCGATAACGATGCTAGAAACGAGATATAAAGCTAACGTCTTAAATTTCTTCATCTTTATGATCCTAAGGGGGCAAGGGAATATTCAAATGTCACCGCTAAACGGCAACCAAGTAATTGAGAACTATTGACAAGGCCGTTTGTTTCTTTTAAAAACCACGATAACGCTAAAGGATTTGGTGTAATTTCAATAATTACGCTGCGTGCAAAGTTTTCGTCATAAAACCCGCTTTGGGCCGGCGGAATAGTTATTTCCATATAGTCGTTTGCATTATCGCTAACCGAGATTCCTGTCGAAGGATTATAGCCATCGACGATGCTTGTAAGTGGCTGATTATTAAGCGCCCCTACATAAGATGGCGTTGCATAATCAAGGGGCGATGAAACATTGTTGCTCGCTATAAAATAGCGATAGCCAAAATCATTGAAATCAGGTTCTTGTCCAGCTGGATAATCTTCAAGCCAAAGTTTGATGCGGATATAAGATTGTTCGACAATCGTTCTTACTTGAAGTTCGACATAATACGAAGGAATCGTTAAAGCGTTAAGACTATTCTCATCATAATATAAATCTTCGAAATCAAAGTCGCCGAACAAAGTGCCTGTCGTGTCAGCAAAAGTGAAAAGTAATTGTCCGTTTGTTGAAGGAAGTTGTTGAGCGATTTTATTCGGAGTACTGTTAGCATAGGGATTTAGACCGCTCGAGTCATCGCTGAATTGGCGTTTAAACATATAACCATCAACCCTAGCTTCTGCCTGACCAGCTACCAAGGTAATTTGATCAATATTTTTACTATTGTTGATCCAAGCATAGGTAAAAGTTGTAAGCAATGCACCACTTACAATGAGTGTCACTATACTAGTGAGAATGAGTTTATATTTGTTTTTCATTCTTGCCTTAGAACCAAAAAAGGAGCTCTTTACCTTTCTTTCAATCAAGTAGGTAACTGGCTACCTTAATCGGAATTAAGACCCTGTAGTTTTGCGTCACTAGATCACTCTAGTTTTGCCTTTTTCTACAAAAATAATACATAGTTAAACTAGATGTGTCAATACTTCTACACAATTGCCCGCCCATTAAGCGCGAAATTGAACTTGGAGATAATCCATATACCGATTTTAGAAAATAATTTTCATTTAGCACAAAAATGTTTTTACCGACTATATCGTTGTTTTTCATTCTCACATTCAATAATAGAAAGTAGTTAACTAAAAATTATTCTAATAATTTATTATTATATGCTAATATGTTTTTACTTATCAACCATTTCACTTTTTTAGACAAAAATCATTTATTGACAAAGAATGTTGGCAAGGGGGAAGAAATCATAGATACCATCTGGTAACTTGAATTCAAAAAATAAATTGGAGCCAATTACTGCAGTATTAAATAACGTTTTCTTGATCGTTGTGCTCGTATCAGCTTTTTGGTATATTCGCCGCCAACTAATCAAAGGTGATTTTGGCCATCGCATGATTCGCATTATTTTTGTATTAGCAACATTTCTTTTAATCTCCGATGCAGTACTTCGTT
>JAAZFR010000108.1 GCA_012971835.1 Erysipelotrichia bacterium | reverse complement strand
GTATTGTCTTTCATTAAGAAGTTTTTGATATTCGTTCATGATAAAAAGGCTATTTACCTATGGTAATATCTTATCATGTTGTCATCTTGCTCTCAATGTAAACCGCTTAAATATTATTGAAAGACATACGAACAATGCAAAAGAATTTTTAAGTCTTTAACTTGCGCTTATATCGAGCGTTTTTAAAGCTTCCTAATTTTTGTATCTTCCCTTCTTTCAGCATTTGAGCAAGAACTCTTTCGATTGTTGAGACACTAACGTCAGGAAGTAAATCCAATAGCTCTTTTTCATCATGGTTTAAAGGTTCACTATGATTATTTACAATTTCTGTAATGTGTTTATCAGTCGAGACAATGCCTTCAATAGCATTGCTTGCCATCACTGATCGCGCTTTGGCCACAGAAACAAGACGATCAAAAATGGCCTTGTGTGCTAGTTTTCTATTTTTGGCATCCGCTCGAAGGGAATGAACGATGTTCGTGGTTTGAAGAATATTGCTATTAACGACAACATTGCTTAAAAATGAATAGTCAAATGTGCGCATGTGTTCTCCTTTATTGCACTATTTAATAGCTTTTGATGCAGTATTATTTCTAAATGAGCAGTATCTCTTTAATGGCATTAGCGCCGGCGATGTTTGCGATTAAGAGACCACTTTCGATTTCAATTAAACTCGGATAGCCAAGGATCCATAACTGCTCAATCGAAGTCGCACCGATGGTTAAATACGTGTCTTCGGCGACAGTTACTTCTCTGTTCGCTTCAACAAAAAACATAGTTACATTGCCAAACATAGAATAGTTAATGACCAAATCTTTAATGCTTTGACAATGACCACAATAAGGTGAATAGAAATACACATAGTAATGATGTGGTGTCATTTCAAAAATGTCATGCCATTTAATTGTTTTATCATAGATATCCTCATCAGAATATGTACCGATGACAACCGAGTTGTTTCCCCGTATTTTATTTGATGAATCAAACGATATTAAAAAGATTAAAGGAAAGACTCTTAAGATTTTTGCCAAATTTGCCATCAATAATAAATAAGTCGTAATGGTGAAGATGTTTTTAATTGCTTGTTTTTACTCTTTGACTAATAAAAGATTTTCAACAAATTCAAAAATATTTCGAGTTAGTGTAAAGTTTTAATTCACATAGCGGAGTGCGAAGACAGTTATTTTCTTCGATGAAAGATGCTAACTATAATGCATGTGCTAAAATAACGTTATGGGTTTATTAACCAGACGTGAGACTCTAACGCAAAATATTACTTACATGGCGATCATGGCCGCCGTCAATGCCATTTTTTCACTTATCGCCGCCTTGGTGCCCGTTGCTTCCCTTTTCTTAATGATCGTTTTGCCTCTGAGTTCGGCAATTGTTTTCTTGTTTTGCAAGCACCGTTACTATGTAATCTACGCTGTTGCGACAATTACTTTGTGTCTATTAGTAACCATTTTCGATATGTCATTTACGATATTTTATGTTCTACCATCACTTATCACTGGCTATCTATTTGGTTTATTCATTAAATACAAGCTACATGCGATATGGATTATTCTGATTACCAGTATTGCTCAAGGACTATTTTCAGCCTTAACCATTCCCTTAATTAACGTTCTTTTTGAAGTCAACGTTATCGATACTTTCAAAGGTATTATGCAAGTAACGACTTCAACTAATGTCGATATAATTATTCCGACTTTCTTATTTTTCTTGGCTTTAGTCCAAATGACTTTTTCTTATATCGTCGTCCATTTCGAAATCAACAAATTCGGTTATGTCATTAATGACGAACCGATTAACACCACATTATATTCAGCGATTGTGATTGGCTGGCTTGTATTAATTATTCCGTTTGCCATTTTCCTTCCTAGCGGTGCGTACTTACTTCTGGCTCTTGCTTTTTATTTCATGTTTTTCCTTATCTTCAGTCACGTTGCACAAAGAAACAAAAAGACACTCATCGCCTTTGGCGTGTCTCTGATAGTCTTTTTATTTCTCTTCGCCTTCTTATATCCAATCGTTCCTAATCCTCTTGGTCTACTCTTAACAGGTATATATCCGCTCTTAGTGTCGCTTGTTTGTTTAGCAAACAGTCTATTGTTTATGCTAGCTCATAAAGATAAAATTAAAGGCACAGGAAAGGAGAAATAAAGAATGCTAAAGTTCCTTCAAGTATTTGGTCAAGGTCTTCTTTATGTCGTCCTTTCACCTCTTTTTCTTGTAATTCTTGCTCTTTATGTCGTTTATACATCAATTGTGATGGTTTTGCTTTTTTTCAAAATGATTATTTTATTTTTCGCCGGCAAAAACATGTTTGGTGATTTACCTGAAGATATCGAGGCCACTAAAATTCTCGAGGCCCACCGCCAAGCTAAACAAGCACAAGCCAATCCACAACAACCTCCTTACCCATATCCTTTCCCCCCACCTTATGGTTATCCTGGATATTCATTTCC
>JAAZFR010000011.1 GCA_012971835.1 Erysipelotrichia bacterium | reverse complement strand
CGTTTGATTAATTGTTTATTGAGAGCGCCATCATTATCATTTTTTATTAGCGAAAAATAGCCATTAATAATTTCCTTTAGACGGTCAATTCGAGAATCATCTTTGGGATTTACATATGTAAAAATATGGTCAGGGTCATTTTTGCTAATTAATGATGTGCACTTATCCTTGATGATTTTTTTAATATACGATGGCTGTTTGTAATAATTCTTTTTTAAGTCTAAAATTTCGCCTTTTATTTTGACATTATGGGCTTGAATGATTTCCTTAGCGAATTCCTCAAGTGATTTATGACCTGCGGCTGTACTTCGATTGCGTTTATATTCGCGATAACCGCCGCTAATGTGCTCACAAAAGTACTGCAACTTTTCTTTGGTGTAAGGATAAAGGACTTCATTTTCCTCCAACATTTTACGAATAAAATTGTGCGATAATTCTTTAATTTGCCCCATATATGTTAATTATAAAATTAACGCTCGCCATAAGCAAACACGATAAATGACCAGCAATTACATTTTTTAAACGCTTTCATGATGAAAGATATAAAAAAATAATTATTTTTTCATGACAAGTCGGTAGAATAGAGGCGTTGGGGTTTGTATGATACTGCTAAAACATTTTCGCCACTATTACCTTAAATACGGCTTGTCATTCCTTCTTGGCATCGCCATTTTAGTTGTGATCGATTGGTATCAATTAGAAATCCCCCGCATTGTCAAAACAATTATTGACGGCGTAGAAAAGCAAACAATTACTAACGTTTCTCAAATACTAGAGCCATTGTTGATCGTGACTCTGATTGTGGCAGGAATTACAATCGGACGTTTTTTATGGCGCCTTCTTCTTTTTGGAAATGGCCGCAGGATTGAAAGCGATATTCGCCAGGCGATGTTTGAACACGCCACCAAGCTAGATCAAAACTTTTACTCACGAGAAAAGATCGGTGGTTTAATGTCGTATTTTATTAATGATTTAAACGCTGTCCGTGAACTATACGGCTTTGGTCTTCTAATGCTCGTCGATGGCTTTGTCCTCGGAATTTTTGTGCTGATTCGCATGTTTTCTCTTGATTGGGTGATGACACTTTATTCATTTATTCCTATTGCTTTAATGGGTGTCCTCGTCTTCTTTCTTGAACTTAAAATGGAGCAAAAATTTAAGTTACGTCAGGAAGCTTTTGAAAAAGCAAGCGACTTTGCCCAAGAATCCTTTACGGGTATCACAGTAATTAAAGCCTATGTTCGCGAAGCAGCTGAAGCTCTTGGTTTTAAAAAGAAATCGCATGATGTCTATCAAAAATCGATGGATCACATGCGCTACGCCATTGTTGTTAATATCATTATTGATGCTATGATTAGCATCGTCATCATCGCTATTATTGCTTTTGGTTCAATTATGATTGCCAAAGGCGATTTATCAAGCGGCGAACTAACGGAGTATATCGCCTATTTTTTCACGTTATTGTGGCCAGTGTTTGCCATCTCCTGGTTTTTAAATATTAACGGTCAGGCCCAAGCTTCGGCTAAAAGAATATTCGCCTTTTTAGAGGCCAAACCAATCGTCACTGAACACGAAGGCGCAATTAT
>JAAZFR010000107.1 GCA_012971835.1 Erysipelotrichia bacterium | reverse complement strand
GTAAAAATGAAAATGTAAAATGTTTTTTCAAGACCATTGACATAAACGGGATCGTTTTCTAAAAACTTAATTGCATCATTATAGGCGGAGACGAAAAACGGTTTTATTGTCTCGTCTTCCACTCCGGGAGCACGAACATATACTCCTTCACTTTCTTCAACGAAATAACTAGAAGCCTCCTTCGAGGCAAGATAACGATTTAAGAGGTTATCGTCAATCGCCCTTTGATCATACGTATAATAATTAGTAATCGGCGCATTATAGTTTTCTTCTGGAGTTAATTCTTCATTATAGGCTTCTGTTATTGTTAAGAACCCTCTTTCTTCATCAAATATATAAAGACCGGATTCTCTCAATACTTCTTGTGACTCATCCATCAAATGATGATACCCAAGCGGTCCAAATAAGGTGTAGTACAATGTCGTTTCAAGACCAACAAATAGTAAGACTGCTAGTAAAAAATCCAAGAAAGAAGCCAAAATCCGCGTTAATAAATACGGTTTAGGCAGGTTTTTCTTGGGTTTTTCGACAATTTCTTGATTAATATTTTCAGTGTTTATCATTCTGTTATTATTTCATAAGCTTATGCTATTGAGCTTCAGCATCATTAAATTAGATTACTTCGCAAGAACCTAAAGCGATGCTCAGTTTTGCTTCTTTATCAAATAGGACAATTCCTTTACCGATAATATCAAAGTTAATCTTTTGATCGAAAGAATAATCAACCGCGCCAAATTGAACGGCTGATAAGATCGTATCTTTGAGATTAATCTTCACGGTTGTTTCCATGCCTGATGGTAGAGTTGAATACGCTAATCCTTTAATTGACCCATCTTCTTTGATTAGCAAGAATTCGGGGCGAATACCAAGAATAACATTCTCGTTTTTTAATTTTACTGGAGCGTTACTTGTATATTTAATCTTTAAACCTAGGAATTCAATATGAAGAATGTTTTCTTCAACTTGTTTTGCTTTAGCATCAAGGAAATTCATTGTTGGACTACCGACAAAGTCGGCTACAAATAAATTAGTGGGGTGATTATATACATGGAGCGGCTTGTCATATTGTTGGAGGCAACCTTTGTTAATTAGACATGTTCTCGTTGCTAAGGTCATAGCTTCTAGTTGGTCATGAGTAACATAGACAAATGTTGAATCGGTATCGCGATGAAGTCTTTTCAATTCCGTTCTCATCTCGCCACGTAACTTGGCATCAAGATTAGAAAGAGGTTCATCCATAAACAAAACTTGAGGATTAGGCGCCAAAGTTCGGGCGATTGCAACACGCTGTTGCTGGCCTCCGCTTAGTTCACTTGGATAACGATCTCTAAACTCAGATATTTGTAGCGTCGTCATAACTTCGTTAACGCGATTCTTAATATCTTCTTTTTTCCATTTTAGATTTTCCAGTCCAAAAGCAATATTTTTATAAACAGTCATATGCGGCCAAAGAGCGTAGTTTTGGAATAAGAAACCAATGTCGCGGTTGGAAGCCGATATGTTAATACCTTTTTCACTATCAAAAACCACGCGATCGCCAATAATTATTTTCCCTGCTGTTGGTGTTTCTAACCCGGCAATCATGCGAAGTGTCGTCGTTTTTCCGCAGCCGGAAGGCCCCAACAAGGTGACGAATTCTCGGTCTTCGATGACCATACTAAGATTATCGACGGCGACAAAATGTCCCCATCTTTTCGTCACATTAATTAATTCAATTCTTGGCATAACAATTAGCCTCCTATACCTTTATCAATTGATGCACCGGTTAATTTATTAATTAAGAAGTTAACACCAATTACAAATAAAACAATTAGTAAATTAATAGCATTACTCATTTGATTCATGCCATAGACATCATAGAACTGCAAGACGTTGGTGATCAGCGAGAAACTCGATGTGATAAGAACAAATAAAGTTAATTCACGCATACACGATATAAATGGTAATAAATAACCACTTATTAAACTAGATTTTTGAATAGGAAAGAGAACATGCGTCATTCGTTTCCACCATGGACAGCCGGTGATAATGGCTGCTTCTTCAATTTCGCCCGATACTTGAAGCATGGCGTTCGTGCCACTTCGTGAAGCGAATGGTAAGAATTTAATGGAGGCGACTAAAATACAAATCGCCACGGCTGACATTTCGTTGTTAGTGCTTGAAACATTGAGCCATTGGAATCCTTCTTTGAAAGTTAACGAGAAGAATATGGCACCAAAACTTAAAGCGGGAATTAAGTAAGGTAAAAAAGCTATGCTGGAAACGTAGTTAGCAACGCGGCTACGGCGGTTTTTACTAACTGCATAGCCAATTAAAATACCAAATGTGCCAGCAATTAATGCAACAACTGCAGCCACTAATACGCTACGACCAAACGCTTTCCAAATTGTGGAATTATGGAAGATACCTTGCGAGGATTGACCCTGTGCGGTAATACGCACGTCAAAGTTTTCTGGACTAAACCAATATTTAAAAGTTATCGACGCATAGTTTCCGGATGTCTCCTGTAAACTCTCAAGAACGAAGGAGATGAGCGGAAAAACAGCGAAGAAGGAAACGAAGACAACGATAACGCCAGCCACAACCCATTTGATCCATGGTTTATTACCGATTCGAAATTTGGATACTTGGCCAGATTTACCGCTGACGGTTGTAAAACTTCGCCGCGATCTGGTGAACCAGTTATTAATTGTTAGTATTAAAATACTAAAAGCGAGTAGAATAACGGCCACCACATAACCTTGGCCTTTTTTACCCGCGGTAATAATCAAGCCGCGCATGGCAATCGAAATTGATGTAAAGCTGTTGTTGGCATTTAAGAAAGCCGGAACTGTATAACTAGAAATCGAGCTAGCAAACACTAATAAAATAGTAGAAATAAGAGCTGGAGCGACAATGGGAAGTGTTATCCTTCTTAATATTTTAAATCTAGAAGTCTTAAGAATAGTGGCAGCTTCTTCAAGGTTCGCATCCATATTGCGAAGAATGCCACCAATTAAAATATAAGCAAAGGGGGCGTAGTGAATACCAAGGACTAGTGCACAAGGAATAATGCCATAGACCATGGCCTCGGGAACGCATATACCTGTTACGGCTTGAAGAATACCCATGCCATTAGACGCGGCAATATTCGTGTTCTTAAAGAAGTTTTCCCAGAACATGGCAATTGACCACGAAGGCATGATATACGGAAAAATGAAAACAGCTGAGATATACTTTTTTAAAGGCAAATTGCTACGGGTAATAAGCCACGCTAACACGCCGCCACCTAAAACAGCGATGACACAGGCTAATAACGCCATCAATACCGATTTATAAAGGGGTTGCCAGAAAAAATATAAAGAATATTCGGAATTCGCGTTGAATAGGAGATTCGGCCACTGAGCGAAAGTGAAATCGCCTTTTTTAACAGCGGTACCCCATATTTCGTTGATCTCGCGGGCTTCAGAGATGCTTTGCACCATGAAGGAATCGAGAACTAAGGAAATAAGTGGGTAGATAACAGTTGCTGTTAATAGAATTGTGAAGAAAAGCAAGATAATGTTAGCGGGTTTAGAAAAGAAAGTTTTCGTTTTATTCCATATCTTGCTAAAGGACAATGTTTTCATTTAATCTTTCCACCTATATATTAGCAACGGGAGAAACCGCACCAAAGGATTTCTCCCGTCATTTTATCAAAGAACGGCTAAGTTATCGTTACACGATAATTAGGAGGCTTTGCTGTTGCTGGAGACGAGGGCGAGGATTTCGTTAATGCGAGCACCTTTGACGGAGCTTAAGAAAGTGAAATCTTCGTTAATTGACTTTTCAATCCATTGTTCCTTTGACCAGTCATTGTCGTTAATGCCGACAGTGGTCGAAGTGCATGGATAGTAATAGCCATACATATTGGCAGGTTCGCCAAGACTATTTGGAGTGTTGGCATTGTAGCACATTGCTTCATAACTTTCTGGAGTTAATAAGAAACGGGCATATAAACAAGCTGTATATGGGTGTTTGGCGTTTTTAACGATTTGGCTGTACATTGCATACATGAAACCATTAAATCCATCAATTTCTTTATCCCAATCGACGGTATCCATCGCGGTTTCATCACCATAAACAGAGCCGGCAGCGTCTTTCATTTTGGCGAATGCGCCATAATAGACGAATGGATCGACGCCGGCTTGAGCAACTTCTTCATACTGCGTTTTCTTCATGGATGTACCATCGCTAGTATGCCATTTAGAGATATTGGCAACAAACTCATGGACAAATTGTTCGCCACATGAAGAGTAATCATCGCTTGCAGCCCAAGCTGTTCCGTAATAATTTTGGTAAGCAGTCTCGAGTCTTGCTTGGTTTTCAGGGGCATAAAGACTTAAAATGAATGACATATTGATTTGTTCGGTAATTGGGCTTTGGAAGGAAAGGTTGTCTAAATGATTAGCATCGTCTGGGCTTCCTGCCAATTGCCAGATGTTGTTGAGATTAACGCCGAGTCTTTCGTTAGAGAAGAAAATCTTATTAAAGTAAAGACCTTTCAACGGATAGGTACTTTCCTCAGGTAGATTTAGTTCTTCATAGTCGCTCGGAACATAGTTGACGGTAATTCCGGCTTCAAGGTAATCGGCTAAACTGCGAGCATCTTGAACTAAGGCAAAGTCGGCAAAATATGATGTGTCGGCTTGTTCAAGAGCGGTCAGTAAGGCGTAATCCTTATAACTGTTGTTAACATATGTGTTAACATCGTATTCCATCCAGTCATAAGCTTCGCAGAACTTAACCATCGCTTTAGCTAAAGTCGAAGTTAATCCAACGACTTTGAAGGTTTCGGTCGAAGCTTCCATTTCTGCTTGAGAAGCTGCTTCCAATTCTTCAAGTGTCATCTTGCTGGCTTTTTCTACGACTGAGGCGGTTGAACCATCATCAGTTGCAGGGTCACAGCTCGTCAAGACGACTGAAGACGTGACGAAAAGAGAAGCGCATAGAATTATAAAGGCTTTCTTCATGTTTTTTGATCCTCCTAGAATCTTTCTGAAAATATTTTAGCACGACACTATTTTATAAACAATATTTTTATTGTAATCGTTTACATATATACATTTTTTTCATTTAG
>JAAZFR010000106.1 GCA_012971835.1 Erysipelotrichia bacterium | reverse complement strand
GTTGTGCTCGTATCAGCTTTTTGGTATATTCGCCGCCAACTAATCAAAGGTGATTTTGGCCATCGCATGATTCGCATTATTTTTGTATTAGCAACATTTCTTTTAATCTCCGATGCAGTACTTCGTTTAAACCATGCTTATGAATCAAACAACGAGCTCCTTTGTTCACTTTGCCTTGTCATCGGAACAAGTCTTCTACCAATTTTAGGTCTTCTATGGTTTGTCTATACAATCCATGTCACTCGTTCAAATATCAAGAGATGGATTCTAATCCTGATTTCTAGTGTCTTATTTGCCCTTAATTTGGTTTTGGCCATCCTCTCCTTTTTTCCGGGATTTAACATTTACTACATCATCGTCGGTCACAACGTTTCCCGCGGCCAACTCTACTTCATCTATGCGCTAATTCTGATTTCGCCCTTTTTAGCTTCACTAATTACTGTTTTTGCCCGATGGAGTGTCATGAAAAAAAGAAGGAGTCCGTGGCCTTTTTTCAATTACAGTGTAATTCCCATTGTCGCTGTTATTTGGCAATTTTTTCTCATGAATTATTCGATTGCCTTGCTCGGCATTGTCGCTTCATTCGTCATCATCGTCTTAGACATTCAACATTACTTCGCCATAACGGACTTTTTAACTGGTTTATACAATCGTCGTAATTTAATTAAGTATTTGACATCAAAAATGAAGAAAATGGACCCCAACGACAAATATGCTGGCTTTATGCTTGATATTAATAATTTCAAATCAATCAACGATAAATATGGTCACAGCTATGGCGATCAGGTCTTAAAAGACGTTTCCAAAGTTCTTCTTTCAGTCATCGAAAGGGGCGATTATCTCGCTCGATTTGGTGGTGATGAATTTGTCATCATTTGCAGTATTGATAAAGATGAAGAAGTTGCTATGATTATCGACAAAATTAAAAAAGCATGTGATAAATACAACGCCGATGAAAAGAAAACACACACAATTGTTTTTAGTATTGGCTCGGCAATTTTTAAAGCCGAAAACGGCATGACTCCCAATCGTTTTTTAGAAGTCATTGATGATCGTATGTATATCGACAAACAATCTAGTAAAGCTATCTAAAATCTTAGCAATAAAACTAAGTCAAATTATTTTTTCTTTGGTTTATAAAAGGCTCTTTCGTCGAGGGCATAAATACGTGAAGTAAATTCACCTTCGGGCGTCTGATCAAAAGCCTTATCGATGATCATCATTTTCGAATCTAAATCATCGATAACACTAAGCAAAAACGCTTCGCGAGTTAGAGGCAAAACCGGTGAACCATACTCATATTTTCCATGATGAGAGAGAACCATGTGAGAAAGGAGAGTTGGCACTTCGCCTTTGATATTAAGCTCATCCACCACTTTTTGAATTTCGGCATGCGTAATGGAAATATGACCAATCAGTTTTCCTTCAAGAGTATATTTAGGAATAATCGGACCACTTAATTCAATTGTTTTCCCTAAGTCGTGAAGGATAATACCGGAAATCAACATATCGCGATCAATACTTGAATATAACTTGGCAATGGCTTCGCCAAGGTCTGCCATTTGCACTGTATGATGCAATAAACCAGATGCAAATTCATGATGATTACGAACGGCGGCTGGATAGGATATAAAGTTCTTATAAAATTTTTCCACTAAAGTTTTGATAATCAATGCGCATTCTGGCTGTTTTATCGACGAAACATATGCATCAAGGCGCTTTTCTAATTCTTCAATGGCAATTGGCGAGGATATCGTAAAACGACTGACATCCACCTCATCATCTTGTAACCGCCTGACACTGCGAATTTTAATTTGTAGATTGTCGCGGTAATTAAGAACATCCCCATCGACATAGATGATGCTTCCCGAGGTAATAACCGCATTGTCATCCTCAGACAAATCCCACTTTTTGGCTTCGATGGTGCCCGTTTTATCCTGCAAGGTAATATTCATATATGCTAGGCCATTATTCGTAATTCCCCGATTGGCATTGATGACAAGAAGCGGTCCACGAATAACGTCTCCTTCTAAAAATTCTTTAATCCATTTCATGTGTTTTTTCCTCCGTCATTACTTTGACAATTTGCGTATAGCGATATCCTTTTGATAAGAGATATTCCAGCACTTTTTTCCGACCCTTATTTTGATATTTTCTTTGGGCAATCTGATAATCTTTTTTCAAATGCTCTTCTTCATCATTATCGCTTTCTTTCTTGATATTATCAAGAACTTTGAAAGCGATTGCCGATTCATAACCCATTCTTAAAAGCGCATCATAAATATGCTTTTTCCGTTGAATATAATTGTATCGGCTAAACTTTTTTTCATAAGTTTTTAGCATCATTCGTGCTCTTTTAAACTCATCATTCTGTTCAAATTTTATAGCTTTAATCATATGCTGAGGAACGCCTTTATCATAAAGACCTTGAATAATTCTTTCTTTGCCATAACCTTTATTCTTGGCATATTCTAAATAGTCATTCATGAACTGCTTATCATCAAGAAATCCACTCTCAACAAGAATTTCGATAATTTTGTCTATTTGAAATCTATTTGCGCCTTTTTTCTCAAGTTTAGAAATCATGACTTTTTTGGTCGGATGTCCTTTGCTAACCGAGACTAAAGCGCTTTTAAGAAGTTTGTCTATTTGCTCTCTACTTTTGATTTTTTCGACTTCTTGGTCAGTTAATACTTTATTTTGATAAAGTCTAAATTCTGTATACGTATCCGGGCTAATTTTTAACTCTTGATCTGCAAAAACAATCGTAATCATGTTTTTACCGATTTTTATTTTTTTAATTAGCTTACCACTTTTTTCTAATCGCACGCTTATATACCTTAATTATGTTTTGATAAAAAGTCTCGATTGAATATGGTTTGATTCCATCTTTGGCTTTTTTGGTAATTGTTTTTACTTGATTTTTAGTTAACGCTAATACTTTTTCTAAAATGGTTGGAAAATCATCTGGTCCTTGATAAAAGAAACCTGTTTCTCCATCGTTAATAACCCCGATAAGATTAGCATCATACCGAGTAATAACAACAAGATCAGAAGCCATTGCTTCCATAAAAGTCAAACCTTGTGTCTCAGAAAGTGAAGCGCAGAGAAAATAGTCACCGAGTCGATAGAAGTATTGAACTTCATCAGGCGAAACCCTTCCGACAAAGGTTGTAAACTTAGAGATCCCTAATTCTTCAGCTAACAATTTTAATTCTTCTAAGGCTGGTCCTCCACCCACGACAATTAGTTGCGTTTTGCGACGAGGTTTAGTTTTTAAAAAAGCAGCATATGATTTTAAACACACATCAATGCTTTTTTCTTTGGCGACTCGCCCTAAGACAACTAGGGTAGCGATACTGGCGTCTGGTTTATATTTAGAAATAAGCTCATTCATTTTCTTAGGCTCGATTTTCGCAAGCGAATACTTTGAAAAATCAGTGCCCGTCGGCACAACATTAATATAAGTATCAACACCGATATAACGCATATAATCCTTCGTTTTTACACTAGGGATAATAAACTCATCGACCCCAGAAATAATGCTTCGCGCAAAGGTTCGGACCGCACTTTTAGCAAAACGATCAAAATAGCCTTTCGTCGCATAATGTGTATAGTCTTCATACATAGTATGATATGTATATACTTTTGGTAGTTTTAAAAGCCTCGTGACAATATGACCAAAGATGCCGATGCCGGCATCTGTCTGAATGTGAACAACATCAGGTTGAAACGCCCTAATTATCTTCATCGCTTTGGAATTAAAAATCCAAGACATGCGATATCCGTATAATTTCTTTAGCTCGGCGCCTGGAATGCGAAGAATGCCATCGATATAAGTAACTTCCTTGCTTGTGGCATTTGTCGTAATAACTAAGACTTGATGACCATGCGCCACTAAAGTATTGAATAACGAACGGGTTGAAGTCGCAACACCGTTAATCTCAGGTGGATATGTATCGGAAAACAAGGCGATATTCATAATTTAATTATCACTTAATTTCGATGTTGTCCCAAGACTCATCGATTCTCTTCTTGGACTTGGGGGGCGCTTTCTTAACTGGTTTCTTCTTAGGCGCAGGTTTTCTTGCTGCTTTTGGTTGTTTAACTTTCTTCTTCGATATCATCGCTTCTTTGCCGATTGCTTCATCAATCTCATCAGTTCTTTTAGTAGGATTTAGTAGTTTACTAAAAGTTTTTAACTTGTCTTGAATTTCTTTTCGAGAAAGACGAGCCGTCTCATAAAGAGTATCGGCACTTCTCTTACGCTCTTCATATGTTTGAAGTTGCAAATCGATGAATGTTTGACGATCGGCTTTTTCGAGATGTTCTTTCGGTGAGGAACGATAGAAAGCCGTTACTAAACCAGCAACTAAAACAACAAGGTGGAAAGAAGCCGTGCGCCAAATAATCTGTGCAGCCACCATATTTGAATAAGAATTGTAAAAGCCATTAAAAATAACAAGAAAGAAGTATTCACTAACACCAGCTGCACCCGGTAATGGAATTAATCCGGTAACCATTTGGTGATAGCTTGATAAGAAGACACCATCCCAAAAACCCGTGAATGAAAGGGCGCCCGTAACTGAGGTATCGTAGGCATTAAGAGCCACACCAGCAAGCCAAGGAACACAATACTTACTGACGAGTGAAATGGAAAAAAGCAGCATAATAAGAATAGTAACAGGGATATTCGATTGTAAACGTCGCAACTCAATTTTAAAGTTTTCAACCTGAATTCGCAGTGATTCTCTTAATCTATCAGGATTTTTGACAATCTTGATTTTACTTAGAATGCCGATTCCAAAGTGCATAATCAAGTTATGGAATTTGTGGGAATACGACATCAAGAAAAGAAGTAAAATAACTGATAAATTAACTGCAAAGCCGATAACAGTCAAAGCAATAACAGGAATATTTTTAATCGTCAAAAATCCTAAATCAATATTAAAGTTTTCCATACTAGCGAGCAACGGCCATTTAATTGAAACAGCCACCGCTCCTAAAATTACTAAGACAATTTGATAAAGAATAAAGGACATGACCATGATCGATGCGCCATTTGAAGGTTCAACGCCTTGTTTACGCATCGTATATACCTGCATGATTTGCCCACCAGACGCTGAGGGAGTGACTGCATTAAAAAAGGCTCCGACCATTGAAGTAGCCAGACCTTGATGATAGCGATATCTTCTCGTATAAAGTCTTGCAAAAACAAAAATAATTAACCCATCTATTGAATAACTAAAGAGGACCATACCGATAATTATTAGTAAGTACCGCCAATCGCTTGTTCTTAAAGCTTCAGCGGTTTCACTAAAGTTGTCTTTTAAAGACAAAAAGATAGCCAAACCCGTGACGATGATGACTAAAAGTAGATAAATAAGATATCGACGTTTCCCGCCTTTTTTCTTTTCTCTAATTGGTGATTCGGTATTAATTTCTTCCATAACTATTTAGCATTGATAATTTTAGCACATTCATCATCGTAATCGTATTCCTAATCGAAAGGCTATTCACTTATCAAAATTACATCAATGACTATATATGTATACAAATTTTTAATCACTAGATTAATAAAACAATACCAACAAGTTGAAGAATAGTTCCCAAGAAAACGAAAAGATGAAAAATGCTGTGCATCCATTTGATCTTACGGCCAATCGCGTAAAAGACTACGCCAAGGGTATAAGAAATGCCACCAAAAAGAATAAAAAGAATAATGTTAAGAGGCATCATTTTCATCGCCGGGTAAAAAATGACGATTGACCACCCCATAACTACATATAAAGCCACCGTGATAATTTGTGTCGCCTTGCCGTTAAGATTAATAAAATTCATTATTGTACCAATAAGAAGTCCGATTATTTGTACCACCATGATAATAAAACCATAATTCGTGCCCGGAAAAGCGAAAGCACAAATGGGAGCATATGTTCCGGCAATTAGTAAATAGATTGTATTGTGATCAAGAAGGCGAAATATTTTTTTTCGAATCTGATTATTGGGTAGCGCATGATAAATAGTTGAAGTCGCGTACAAGATGATAATTGTTAAAGAGTAGACAATCAAAGCGCTATTTTCCCAAAAAGAATAACTACGCAAAACCGATAAAGTAATAAAAACGCCAAGCATCACTAAACCGACAGCGATGCCAATCGCGTGACTTATCCAATTAAAGGTCTCTTCACCCGAAGAATACTTGGGCATAGGTTGTTTTTCTAGAGTTTCTTTTATCTCGGCCACTGTCATAGTTTGTTTCTCACTAAGTTCAGTGTATGAAAAAAAGGATAAAAGATAAACCTACGAATTTATCTATGATAATAGAGTCAAATAATCATCAGGAGAATTGTGTTTTTCTCTCTACTGTGAGTAGAAACAACACAAAAAACGTAACCAAAAAGATGTTATTCCAAAAATTTCATGGCGTGATTCTAAAAAGAAAAACTTCGAAATCATCGAAGTTTTTTGTGTTGCTGTCTTTAACGTACTGTAATAATCCCAAAAGACTATTTACTTCGCAGTATCATTAACGCGAAAGGGATTGATACAATGATATGCGAAACAATAACACAAGAATATATTAATGAATACGGGAATGTTTTTAAAAACAGTAAACAAACACCAGAATCGATAAAAATGGTATTTAGTGTTTTAGCACAAAGGCACACCACAATTGAAATTGAAACTTTAGACTCACAGCTTTTTAAAAGAAGCAATAATAGTGACACCATTAAAATAAGCGGAGACAGACCTGTCAGTTCCAATCCATTCAGACTTCCATCGTATATAAACTCAATTCAAACTGGCCTATCTGACATTGACATATTGGAAATAGGGTTAAGATTTATTGAATTATATGACTCAAAGAAACAAGACTTTAAAAACAAAGTATTGCCTTTATTAATAATATTCATTTGTCTCAAAACAAACCGTTTTGTTGGAGAATCAAATATTTCTTATAAGGCAGGCTTATTTTCAATATCATTCAGCTCAAATATTTCATTCACAAAAAATGACATGTTTGACTCTTTAAAAGACAATATACTTTTTGAATTTTTCAACGAAGCCAAAATTATAACAACAGAGGAATTATTATTGTCTTTTTCTAAGACCATTCACGCCGACACAACAGATGGATATTGGCATTCATACATTATGCTTCTTGATGCCGACGAACAAAAAACATGTATTGCTAAAACTCGTTTTTGGCTTTCATATTGTGGTGAATTAACCAGAAAAGAAATAGAAGAAATTACAAACAACCAATACAGCGAAAGATCAATTAATAATGCACTTCATAAAATGGTCTCTAATGGCGAAGTTGAAATTATCGGTAGCACAAACTCACCTACAGTAAAATATAGATATATCTGCAAAGATGAAAAATTTATCTAAACAATATTACTTGATCTGCAAATAGCACAGCTTTTAGTTCCATGTGCCATATTAACAATTATATTCTGAAAAAAACTTACATTACTTTTATTTTTGTAAAATCTTAAATATATGTGAATTCAAAAATTTACCTTTATAAAAAGTTTAAAAACATCACAATCCATTCATATCTTGCGAGCTTAATAACAAATTAATCATTAAAACAATATTTTAGAATAAGCGATAACGATTTACTAAGCGATTCAAATATTAGCCTAGAACTCTGTATAAAATCTTGCCTATCAACTAATTCTAATATGCCTACTTTTTTATAAAGTTTATTAAGTTCACTTCCTTTTCGGTGACCCGCCTGTTCCGAGCGAAGAGATTGAACATTTCTAAATGATATAACGATTTCATCAACTATAGTTTCCTCAATGCCTTCATTTAACAAATAGGTTTTTAATGCAGCTAACGATTTAGTGCCCTTAAGAATACTTGGGTCGCGTGCTTCTAATGACTTAATGTTTATGGAATCAACTGTTATTTTGGATAATACCAAACACAACTCATCAAATTCATGTTGCTCATTTATTAATGGCATTATTGCTTTTGTATAACAATAATTGTCTTCTTCTTTTAAATCCAAAAACAGTTTCCAACCATATTTCTTGTTCCATTTATCGTTAACCAAATTGAATTTTTGTTTAAAAACATCGTCAGGATTAGTTGATTCAGAAAACATTCCAAAAAAATCTCTCTCTATCGTGCTTTTACTTAGTCCTTCATTTGTCACAATATTGTATGAAAGCCAGTGTTGATATTCGCTTTCTGGCAAATCTCTACCTAAATCTCCCAAATATACGAGCACAACATCCTCATGCGCAGCATCTATTTCTATTCCCCATAAAGAACCGCATGATAGGCGATTGTTCTCAAAATTGTACTTATCTGGATGATCAAGATATTTCTTAAGAACTTCTTTTTTAAATGCGACAGGTGTCAAATAATGATAATTGCCTGGGTTGGCATTAAAGTAATTATCTAAATAATCTGGATTGCAATTGCATTCAATGCCGGTCCCATCACTATTAAAGCCTACTTTAAAATTAGCATATTTCTTTTTATTTATAAACGGCCACAAACCACAAGTTTCTCTTTTACCACATTCAATTATTTTTCTACCATTTAATCGCGTAAAAAATCCATTTCCGAGCGCATTTGAACCTGAATAGAATTCGTAATTAATATTAGTGTCTTCAAAGTTATAATTAGGTTTAATACTGCTATCCATTTCCAATGATGAACTAACTCTAAAATCAAAGATATATCCAATATTCATTTGCTTGGCAGCGGCAAACCTTCTAAGATAAACATTATTTACGACCAATGAACCATTGTCTAAATATTTAGCGATTTCAATGACATCACCATCTTCTTCGATAGCGAAATATTTATTAGTATCTTTATACGCATTAAAAAGAAGCAAAAACTCATCACTTAATTCATAAAAGTCTTTTCTTATACCATGGAAATATCTTTCCCTTACAAAATATTGAATACCACCAAAATCTTTATATTGATATTCAATGTGTTTGTTTCCATATTGTACAAACCCAACAGGATCGCTGAAATTTAAATGGCCACCAACATCCTTAAGAAATTTATCTGTTTTTTCTTTGCTCACTAAAACCGCAAAAACAAAAGCGTCGTTATCATTATCTAAAAAGCCACATACTTGTACCCACAAGCCATTGCCTAAATCGTTTTTTATGAATTCTATGTTTTTTATTTGGTTATAGTCTATAGTTTCTTTCATCTTTAATCTCTATTTTAATACAAAGTTAGTCTCAATTGTTATTATCCTTTAAACTAATGCTGTTTAGTTAAGTGACAATTCCATCGCAACAGCAATACAAAAAATAGCTCGAGTATAATTAACTTGTCTTCTTTGTCTAGGAAAGGAGACTATTTAATGGCAAAGAAACATGTCTACAAAAGACTGACGATTGAGAATCGAATGGATATTCAGGCCGCGATTCATGATGGTAAAAACATCTCGGAAATCTCTCATATGTTAGGTGTGAATAAATCGACCATCTCCAGGGAGCTTAACCGGAGGATGACAAGGGGGATGTTCTGTTCAACGATTAAGATCATCGCTACCTGCAATGTCTGTCGCAAGAAGAACTATTGTAGCTTTCATCCCAAACTCTATTATGACTACAAAGTGTCAGATAATAAGGCGCAAGACTTAAGAATGACGCACCGAAGAAAGAGTCGCCTGAGTCAAGAGACGATCAAGGAGATCGATGAAATCGTCCCGCCGCTTATTATGCGCGGACAAAGCCTTCATCATATCTATGTCTCGGATATAAACCTTCAGATGCTTTGCTTAGAACGGACGCTTAGAAGGCTTATTTATCGCCGCGAGTTAAGCGTATCTCCGAG
>JAAZFR010000105.1 GCA_012971835.1 Erysipelotrichia bacterium | reverse complement strand
TCGGATTAAGCTTTACAGAGATGGTCAGCGACTGCGGTTTGTTTTATGGGAATCAAAATACTTTTACATATCTTCCGAATAAAGAAACCGATCATCCCGTAGGAATACAACTATTCGGAAGTAAAATAGAAAACACGCAAAAAGCCATTGAAATTATACAAAAATCCGGTATTTCATATGATTTTCTTGATTTAAATTTTGGCTGCCCAGTTCCTAAAGTGACAAAAACAGGCGCTGGTTCCGCTTGGTTAAAAAAGCCACAAAAACTAAAAGAATATGTTTCGCAAATTGTCTCGTATTCATCTAAGCCAGTTACGGCTAAAATACGTTTGGGATGGAATGCAAAAAGCATCAATTTTCCAGAAGTTGTGGAGATTTTAGAACAAGCTGGAGTTGTGGCGATAACCATTCACGCTCGAACATCCGAACAAATGTATACGGGCAAAGCGGATTGGTCAATTCTTCGTGGCCTCAAACAAAAAATGAAGGTACCCCTCATTGTTAGTGGTGATATTTTTAGTTTAGAAGATGCAATTGAAGCACAAACAATAACCGGATCAGATGCGATAATGGTTGCTAGAGGAGCGGTGGGGAACCCTCATTTAATACGGCAAATTGATGAATATTTTTCTTCAGGAAAATGGTTAGAGAAACCTTCTCTTGCTGATCAAATAAAATATGTCCTTCAATATAGTGACTTGTTGATTAAAGAAAAAGGCGAAAAGCAAGCCATGATGATATTGCGAGGAATCGCACCGCGCTTTTTTAGTGGATTTGCAGGGATGAAACCTATCAAAAGCGAATTGACAACAAACTTAAACAAACGCGCAGACTTGGAAGCAATTTTAAAGCGAATCAAGTAAAACATTGTTCGTTTTGAAAAAGAGAATGTAAATGATATGCTTATATAAGCAAAAGAGGAAATTGTTATGATAGATGAGACCTTAACCGACCAAGAACAAGTCAGACGCGAGAAGTTAGAAAAATATCGCGAATTAGGCGTTGATCCCTTTGGTCAAAAATACGAAAAAAGTCATGATGCTATACAAATAATTGAGCTTGTTAAAGGCAAGAATAATGAAGAATTAGAAGCCCTTAATCTCCGCGTTAGAGTTGCCGGAAGGATTATGGCCATTCGTAGAATGGGAAAGGCATCATTTGTTAACATTAAAGACCGCAGTGGTTCAATTCAAGGATATATCGGTATTGATGTCGTCGGTGAGAAGTCATACGATGTTTTTCGTCTTGCCGACTTAGGTGATATTGTTGGTTTAGCTGGTCGCATCATGCTCACTCGGACTGGCGAAATTACCATTCGCGTTGATGAGTATACGCACCTTACAAAGGCTCTGCGTCCTCTTCCGGAAAAATTTCATGGTTTGACTGATGTTGAAGAAAGATATCGCCATCGTTATGTCGATTTAATCGTAAATGATGATTCGCGGCGCATTGCCTTGCTTAGGCCAAGGATTATTCGGGCAATGCAAAATTATTTTGACAGCCAAGGATTTGTCGAAGTTGAAACAAGTGTTTTGTCACCAATTCTTGGAGGCGCGAATGCTCGCCCCTTTGTCACACATCATAATGCCCTAGATAAAGACTTCTATTTGCGCATCGCTACCGAACTACCATTAAAAAAGTTGATGGTCGGTGGAATTGAACGCGTCTATGAAATAGGTCGTCTTTTTCGAAATGAAGGGATGGACACAAAACACAATCCAGAATTCACAACTGTTGAATTATATCAAGCCTTTGGTAATCTCCAAGATATGCGACATCTCGCCGAAAATGTTCTAAGAGAAACAGCTCAAAAGGTATTGGGAACAACACAAGTTCCTTGGGGCGACAAAATTATTGATATAGGTTCACCATTTAGGTGGGTTTCAATGGTTGATTTAGTTAAGGAAAAAACCGGCATTGATTTTAATCAAAATATTTCTTTTACAGAAGCGGTCAAAATTGCTAAGCAACATGATATTCATGTTGAAAAGCATATGACTGGTGTCGGACACATTATTAATGAATTTTTTGATAAATATTGCGAAGCCGATTTAATACAGCCGACATTTGTACACTCATATCCAATTGAAATATCACCTTTAACAAAGAAAAGTCCCGACCCGCGATTTGTCGAGCGATTTGAACTTTTTATTAATGCGACAGAATTCGCAAACGCCTACACAGAATTAAATGACCCGATTGATCAAAAAGAAAGATTTGTTGAGCAATTGAAAGCCAAAGCTCTTGGTGATGAAGAAGCCAATGAAATGGACACCGATTTCCTCGAAGCTCTTGAATATGGCATGCCGCCTGCTGGCGGAATTGGGATGGGTATTGATCGCATTATCATGTTAATGGCCAATCAAACATCAATTCGCGAAGTAATTTTATTCCCTTGCATGAGAGATAAATAACTCTTTTCTCACTTATATATAAATAGGGAGGAAAACCATACTGCAAAGCGATATAACCCAGTCGCTGTCGCTTCGCTTTTCGCCCCACCCTCATCCGTGCGCACTAATACTTTACTTTAGTTATAGTATATAATATTATTGTTGTGCGATATTTCTTCGCACGCTCTCAGCTGCTAGTAAATGGCAGCCGAATGACCAAAAGGGAGGTGTACTAATGAAAAAGTACGAAATC
>JAAZFR010000104.1 GCA_012971835.1 Erysipelotrichia bacterium | reverse complement strand
TTAATAGCCGTAATAATATCGAAATCGATAAAAAGACAATCTATAACTATCTTGAAAGAATGGAAAAAGCCTTTTTTATCTCGCGAGTCAAACGCTTTAACATAAGCGGAAAAGAAGTACTGAAATCAATTGAAAAACAATATGCAGTTGATTCGGGTTTGCGAACCATAAATACCAATTCAATCAACTATGAGGATACTTTCTTTTTAGAGAACATCGTCTATAACGAACTTATCGTCAGAGGCTACGACGTCTATACGGGAAAAACTTACAAGGGAGAAGTGGACTTTGTCGCTATTAAAGATGGAAAAAAATTTTATATCCAAGTCTCATACTATATGATAAACAAGGAAACAATTGATCGCGAGTTTAATGCCTTTTCGCCGATTAAAGATGCATCGCCCAAAGTGGTTTTATCTCTTGATCAAATCGATCTTTCCAGAAATGGGATTTCGCACATCAATCTCGTCGATTTTTTGCTTGGCAATAAAGACCTGTCCTAATCATGATTTTCCACAAACTCGAAATAATTTTGAATTTGTGGAAAATCTTGCATTCACTAAAGAGCAAAAGCCAAGATACTAGACATATTCTTATCCCATTTACTTATTAATTACTGATGGCAAATTTAGCGAAAGTCTTAAGAGTCCTTCCGTTAATCTTTTTAATATCGCTTGATTCATCAAATAGAATATGGGAGAACACCTCAGATATTATAGATACATATTCTTATGAGGATGTCTTTGACAAGACAATTAAATGGTATGCCATTTTTCAAATGACCCCACATCACTACTTTGTATATTTCTATTTTCCTTATTGCGGTCATTGTCAAAGCATTAAAGACATAGTCATCGCCTATTCAATATTTGGCGATATAGATATGTTTTTTGTTGAAGCTAACGATGAAGTGGTCATCGCTAAAGACGCGCATTTAACCATTGGCGCAACTTCAATTAAACAATTATGGATTCTTGGCTATCCAAGTTTAGTCGAAATTGAAAGCGGAGTCGTAATAACAAACATCGCAGGTGCGAATGTCATTAAAGAGATACTGCTCATTTAGGAATAATACTGCATCAAAAAGCGACTAAATAGTGTAGTAAATACTACTAATGTATTGAAATACTGCATCAAAAGTGCTAACATTAGTGCAGTAAAGGAGAACACATGCGCACATTTGACTATTCATTTTTAAGTAATATTGTCGTTAATAGCAATATTCTTCAAACCACGAACATCATTCATTCCCTTCGAGCGGATGCCGAAAATAAAAAACTAGCACACAAGGCCATTTTCGATAGTCTTGTTTCTGTGGCCAAAGTGCGATCAGTGATGGCAAGCAATGCTGTTGAAGGCATTGTCTCGACTGATAAACGCATTACAGAAATTGTGAATAATCATAGCGAACCTTTAAACCATGATGAAAAAGAGATTGCTGGATATCGTGATGCTTTAAAAATCATACACGAGAATCACGATATTGTGCATTTCGTAGAGAGGGATATATTGTCACTTCATAGTGTTCTTTTATCACTAGCAGAATCGCCTTATAGAGGAAAATACAAACAACATGACAATATCGTTATCGCCATTAATGAAAAGGGAGAAAAAAGTGTTAGATTCCACCCGCTAAGTGCTTTGGAAACCAAACAAGCGATGGAACAACTTGTTTTGGCTTACGCCGACGCCAGCAGCAATACATCAATAAGCCCTCTTCTTCTTATTCCCTGCGTGATTCTTGATTTCTTGTGCATTCATCCATTTATGGATGGCAACGGACGAATGTCGAGACTACTTTCCTTATTGCTCCTTTATCAATATGGCTATGATGTCGGCAAATACATATCCTTTGAAGCTACAATCAACAATCATCGAGATGCATATTATAATTCCTTACAACAATCATCACATGGATGGAAAGAAAATCGAAATGATTATATGCCGTTTATTCAAAACTTCATAGAATCATTGCTTATTTGCTATCAAGAATTAGAAAAAAGGTTTGTTAGTATTACTAATGGCAAATCATCGAAAGAAAAACGAGTGGAGTCAGTCGTTATGAATAATCTCTTACCCATCTCGAAAAAAGAGCTCATGGATTTGCTTCCTGATGTTAGTGTCTCAACAATTGAAAGAGTTCTTGCTCAAATGCTAAAAGAAGGTAAGATACATAAATTAGGAAGTTTTAAAAACGCTCGATATAAGCGCAAGTTAAAGACTTAAAAATTCTTTTGCATTGTTCGGATGTCTTTCAATAATATTTAAGCGGTTTACATTGAGAGCAAGATGACAACATGATAAGATATTACCATAGGTAAATAGCCTTTTTATCATGAACGAATATCAAAAACTTCTTAATGAAAGACAATAC
>JAAZFR010000010.1 GCA_012971835.1 Erysipelotrichia bacterium | reverse complement strand
TTGAAAAATATGGTCTTAAAAGTTCAAGTAAATAAAAAGTTCCTAAATAATTAGTGCCCATTGTCAGGGGAAGTCGATCACTTGTTTCAGCACCTTTTTTCGGATGAAAGATGCCCGCATTAAAAACGAAGGCATCAATTTTTGGATAATCATTTTGTAACTTAGAGGAGAAATCTTCGATACTTGAAAACGAAGCTTGGTCGAGAAGCAAAATATCAACTTTAGCCTCTTTAACTACTTCAATAATTTCTCGACGTGCCTTTTCGGCTCTTTTCTGACTTCGGCAAGCCATCACAATATGTGCGCCCTTATAAGCTAGACAGCGCGCAGTGTAAAAGCCGATGCCGCTATTGGCACCAGTTATAACGATTGTTCTATTTGTTAAATCACCAACATGTTGATTTAAGTACTTTGCGTATTTTATGCCGTCCATAAGCCTAATTCGTAAACGATGATAAGGGCAGCAACTAAAATGGCGACAGCAATTAATGAAATGATGGCAAGGGTAACAATCTTGCGATCAACTTTGTTGGATGGGTCAAATTTCGGCTCATGGTCAGGCCGAGGTGTCAATTTGTTGTTCTTGTCAAAATTAGCCATCGCTATTTACTCCTTATGTATTTTACCAGTTTCCGCGTTTTTTTCTATTAAAAAACAAAAGCTAAACGAGATTGAAAAAAATGCTTAATCCTCTTCTTCGTCTTTTTTCTTGAGGACTTTAACTCGTATTTTCTCCACGGTAAATTCATCAGCTTGGACAACCGTTATTTGCAGATTTTCGTATTCAAAATAATCATCAATTTTGGCAAAACGCTCAAGAATTGAAACGCACCAACCACTAACGGTTGAGTAATCAGCATCTTCATCGAGGTCGAGTTCGACAAGTTCAAAGAAATCTTCGATATTCATCGCACCATCAATTAAAAAGACTCCATCCTCTAGTTCGGTTGCTTCTTCGTCGATTTCATCCATCTCATCCCATATGTCACCAACCAACTCCTCGACAATATCTTCGAGGGTAATTAAACCTTCGGTTCCACCGTATTCATCTTTGACAATCGCGATGTGATTGTGACTTGCTTTAAAGTCTTGAAGGATGGCTGATATATTGCGTGAACGCGGCACAAAGGTAACTGGTGTCAATAACGAGCGAACATCAATTTTATTGCCCTCTAACATTGCTTTTAGCAATAGCTTAATCGGTAAAATACCGATGATGTTATCAATTGTTTCTTCATAAACAGGAACGCGTGAGTACATAAAGATATTTTCGTCATTGATTAAATCATTGATATCATCTTCGATGTCAAAGGCAAAAACATCAACGCGCGGAGTCATAATTTCGTATGCCTGCGTATCCATAAACGTAATTGCCGAACGGAGAAGTTCGCCTTGCTCTTCGTCAATAATGCCTTCTTCTTCAATTGTGTCGACCATTTCTTGAAGTTCATCATCACTGACTGATTCTTCCTCATCTTTGGCTTTTCGGTACATCGGTGAAACGATTAATCGACCGATGGCGCTTGAAGCATAAACAAAAGGAATAAACATGATCTTAAAAACTAAAATTGGATAAGCATATAGTTTTGCTAATGCATGCGAATAAACACGCCCGACTACCTTTGGTATAATTTCGGCGAAAGTAACGATTGCTAAAAACATAATTCCTGTGACTAACATAGGACCACCCAAATCAGCCAAAATCGATATACTAGCCAAAGATGAAGCTCCGATATTTACGAGATTATTCGAAAAGAGAATCGTCGTAATTGTTCGATCGTATTCGTTAGCGAACTTATAGGCCAACTTTGCTGTTTTGCTTCCTTTTTCAGCATCTTTTTTAAGTCGCAAAGTATCGACGGTACTATATACCATATCCGCTGAACTGAAAAAAGCCGAAAAAGCGATAAGAATAATTATTAAAATAATTATTACTACTTGAGGGGGAGTCACTTTGACTTCACCTTACCTTTTGCGAGCTTTGGGCTCACTTCATTAATATCGCCAACTAGTTCTTCGAGAACGTCTTCCATAGTGACCATGCCTAAAACAGTATTTTTTGAACCACGAACAATGGCGATATGCGTATGACTTTTCTTAAAGCCTTCAATCATTTCGTCCATCATAATTTGTGTAGAAACAAAATAGGGTTTGCTGAGGGTTGATTCAATGGCGATATCACGCTTTTTTAAATACTTATGAAGATATGTCTTAACATGTAAAATACCGATGATATTGTTTATGTCTTTGCGATAGATTGGAATTCGCGAATAATTCGTCTCGAGTAAATACTGATTTAACCTTTCATGAGTTAAACCTTCGATATCAATCGCAAACATCTTGCTACGTGGAGTTAAAACTTCTTTAACCGATGTGTCGACAAAATCAAATGAGGCGTAAATAATATCGGATTCATTCTCTTCAATTAGACCTTCCTCTTCAATTGATTCGACAATATTAGTAAAGTCATCGCGAGTCAAAGTAGGACGTTCCTTAAAGCGGAAAATTTTGTAGACAAGCCAGACAACGCCTTGAAAAAGAATAATAACTGGAAAAAGAATAATCGACAAACCATAAATTATATAGCTGGAAAACATAGCAATTTTGTCAGGCATGGCTTTAGCAATCAGCTTTGGAATAGTGTCACCAAAAAGATAAAACAAAGTCGTAGTGACAACCGTTGCGATAACAGACGTAAGTTCATCTGTCACACTAGTGTTTTTTAAATACAAAAGAAAAAGCATCGTCGCAAGGACAGAAGCTAAAATTGCAACTATATTATTACCGATCAACGTTGCAATTAACGTTCGATCATATTTTTCATGAATTTTAACGACTAATTTCGCACTTTTGTTTCCTTCGTCAGCTTTGACCTTCATGCGGAATTGATTCATGGCCGCAAAGGCCGTTTCTGTCGCTGAGAAGAAACCTGAAGCTATAAGTAATAGTAGAATAAATAAAATGTAGAGCCACGATCGAGGGTCAGGCATCGACAACCAACTCCTTTATTAGACCTCAACGCGAAAGAAATATTAGCATATTAATTACTTGTTCGCAAATAAATGCGCGTGTGTGATTGTTTATCTATTTAACTTTACCAAAGACTTCGTGGCAATGGCGACAACGTGGTTCATATGCCTCTGAAGCTCCGACGACAACGATAGGATCAAGATAATGGGCAGGTTTACCATTGACGATTCTTTGTGTTTTGGTCGCTGGAGAACCACAGCGAACACAAATAGCGGTTAGTTTCGTAACATATTCGG
>JAAZFR010000103.1 GCA_012971835.1 Erysipelotrichia bacterium | reverse complement strand
TCACCCCTTAATTATTGTTCGTTACAAGGATGGGTTGAGCAATCAGGAACGCCGATTATATGTGCCCCCAATTACTTTATGGTTATCATTGAGGAAAGATTATGACTAAGTCATCAATTCAAAAAATGACTCGTCTAGCTCTTTTACTAGCAATCGGAGTTGTGATTAATTATGGAGAAGCGGTGTTGCTGCCTTTGGCCTTTATTGCCCCAGGCGTAAAATTAGGACTGGCTAACACCATCGGTCTTATTGTCTTATATTATTTTGGTATTAAAGAATTTGTAAGCATCGGTTTTTTACGGGTCATTTTAACCGCCTTGTTCACCGGTTTTGGGTTTAATTTTTATATCGCTATATCAGGATGGGCCCTCGCAACAATCGTCATCGTCATCTTTTATCATTGGCAGCGATTATCGATTTTTGGCTTATCGATGACCTCCGCGGTCATGCATGGAGCAGGACAAATCATCATGGTCGCCATTTTGTATCAAAGTAAATATGTTATTAACTATTTACCAATTCTTTTTTTCACTGGCGTGGCCAGCGGGCTTATTATTGCCGTTATCGCCCGCGAGGTACTGACGCGCGTTCGCTTAACGATAAAAATCGATAATTATGAAAAATAAAGCGATAAACTTAAAAGGTTTTCTTTTAAAATTACTTGATGCGCGTGAGTGGATTATTTTGCTTTCAACATTTGCCTTAAGCGGACTACTCATTTCATCGATTTTTTGGATTAATTTTGACAACAATGAATTTGATCCCGATAATATTCCTTTGCAAAGGATTGGTTATGACGTGTTCGCTAAAACGACTAATAACGATATTCGTAACATGTTTAATACAAACTACGAAATTCGTTATCAAAAAGTTTATCCTGAGTCTTTTGCTGATATGGCCCGCGACGTATATGTGAGCAATATTCCCCTCATCCATAAACTTGCCGACCGCCATTATATGTATCACCTTGATGAAAACGATCTTTCTTCGCCGATTATAAATAATTTATATATGGTTAACGAAGCCTACGATTCTAATAACTGGCTTAAAATACCGGACCATTTGTACTATTTGCTAGAAGAAGGACTTGAATTAACGATTGCCACTGATTTCAAATTTAACATTTTTGTCGGCGAAGTTGTCGCTTTTTGGGAAGATGTTTTAGAAAATAGTGATGATTATTTAAACCGCGATCCTTTTTATAATCACGATCAGGCTGATTTGCTCGCGCGATTAACAAGTTACGTTCCGATGAATCAACAGCAAGCGGAAGAAACGTTGGAACTGAAAATAGAAAACCATGATTACTACGTTCGTTTCAATCAGTTTAATGACGCGCCTCATGGCGATTTATCTCTTACTTTGGCGGGTATTGCCAAAGGATACGCTAATGATATAATAGCTCCCTTATTAATCGAAAATGAACTGGAGCACGGCTTTATTTATGGGGGAGGGAGTTCGATTTCGACGCTTGGAAGTAAATATAGTTCTAATCTCTGGAAGTGGCAACTGGAAGGACCGAACGAAGCAACCCCTTACGCATTTTATATTAATCGCGGTGGTCAATACTCCTTTTCGACATCAGGCGGTTATATGGGCATTAATATACCCACCAATGATGGTTCTCTTCGCCGCCATCATATTGTTAATCCGGAAACCGGGTATCCAGCCGATCAGCAATTACAAATCAATGTTATTTCAGCTGATTTGCCATCTGATAGGCTCGATGCTTTGTCAACGGCCTTGATGAATATGACAATTGAAGAAGGACTACAGTTAAAAACATCAGTTAACAACGAAGGCCAAGAATTAGAAGTAGCTTGGATTAACATCATTGATAATGGTGATGTTGAAGTTAAATATACATCGGGATATCAGCAATATATTATCGAAATTGATGATTTGCTTTATCATGTTGTTTAGGGTTTGAATTTAAGCGGATTTCCTCTTCACTAATGTATATTTTGCGTAATAATTATGAACTTTAAAAAGAGAGGTAAAAATGACACACAAAGAAATTAAGCTTCAAGAAATTAACAATTACAAAAATGTCTTTGACTTATTTGGCGACGCCGCTATTGCTTTGGC
>JAAZFR010000102.1 GCA_012971835.1 Erysipelotrichia bacterium | reverse complement strand
TGACCGCAATAACTTCTGGTCCCTTCTGACTTGTGAAGGCTTTTGTAAGATTTTCAATTCTTACTTCCATTATTGACCTCCTACAGGATGGTTACTGTATTTATCTAAATTGATATTAACATAAACAAGCGTTTGTAAACAAGGACTAATTATTTAATTAGGGGGTCAAAAAATGACCTAATCGCTACCTCTTTTTCGCTGTGACATTCATAACAACATATAGGCAAAAGAAACGCTGACAAGAAAAAAATCGGTGATTAACCGATTATTTTTCTAAATTAGTGTCATTTATTGGCTGTTGCTTTTCAATATCTAATCGAGGCATTTGATTAATTTTTTCGGTGTATTCGGCCTCTTGTTTTGCATTCTTAAACCAGACAGAGCGTTTCGCATCAACCGCGACCGTCCCCGCCAGGTAATCGTGTATAGCCTTGTGTTCCTTAGTAAAAATAACTAAAGCATACGATATTAAAACAAATAATCCCATTCCAATTGCGAAAGCCGTTCCGCCGATGATAAGTAGTCCAATTGTCACGACCATCGGAAAAAAGAAACGCATAATAAGTTGAGGAATTGAAACATCATAACCAAGTTTATTGACCAAGCCGATACCCATAACCAACTTGCCAATTGTCTTGCCATTCTTAAAAATGAGTGGCATTACAAAATAAGCGAGAATCGACACGATAAAAATAGCCGTTAGTTCAGGAAGAAGCGTTTGCCAAACGCTAACTTGATAGGCGAGTTCTCGATAATGAGCATAAACATCCGCAAAAAAGGCGCGTGTAGCAAAGTCTGTCTCAATAGTTAAAACATAAATGGAGGCAACTCCACTAATTGTGTAGTTAAGATTGCCATTATAAAAATAGTTTAACAATGCCGAAGATGCGCTATCGCTAAGTTCACCATTTGGATCTTGGTTGACATAGTGAGAGTTCTTGATAATTGCTAATTGATCGTAAAGTTTGTTATCACTACCATCAACTTGATATTGAAAATAAGTAGCACCAATATTCTTAACAATATCATAACGGGCGTTGAGCTCACTAACTTGATATAAGTTTTGTTCATCTGGTAAACCATAGATGAAAACGTTATACCAATATGGCGTAAATTTTTGCGCATCGGCAGGGGGAATTAAATCAGGTGTTTGTAAATATACAAAATAATAGTTTTGAATGATGCTATCATAATCCTCAAATTCAGTTTTATCATCGAAAATATCAGTTATTTTCTTTTCCTCATCATAGTAAAAAAGACCGCTTTCGACTTGAATATCCATCACTTCTTGAGCGGTGTTATCAAAGGCTTCGTAATCGACGGTCGGGACAGCTCTGCTAATTGGTTCAAAAACGAAAAAGGATAATAAGAAAAATAATCCTAAACCAACAGCGGCAACGATTCCTAAATCGATAAGTGCTGCTACCGAACGACGACCAGGTCCTGAATGAATGATATTTGTTACTTTTATTTCTTTGTCCATAATTTGCTAAAGCAAGCGATGCTTTTCCTTACCCATTGTATACTACTGCATTTCGAATGCAAAATAGTTATTTAAATTTGATAATGTTGTCCTTATATAAATCTCGATCGAAATCGATATGAAGGCGAACCTCAGCGGATGTTTTCCTTTCGATGATTAAAAGGAGCACTAGAGCCATCGAAATAGCCAGACCGCTCGCCCCAATCCAAGTCGGTGCTTGATTAAGAAAGACAAAGGATGTAAAAACGAGGCATCCCTCAATTGCAAGTAATAATAAGACATGCAACAAAAATGCTCCCAAAGAGAACGAAGGTTTAACCCCAAAATATCTTATTTCCATAACAATTTTAAAATTATGATTATAAATAAAAGGAAAGATTAGTAAGTGCGTTAGAGCAAAGCCGGCGACAAGACGAGGCAAAAGCGTAAAACCAAGAATAGTTAAGGCAATTAAAATAGCTTCTAAGACAAAAAAAGTAGCAAGAGACAAAATACTCTCTTTTTTATAAAAGGCGATATTTCGTTCATAACGCTTTTGATTAATTGTCGGTAAAATGGCCATGTCAAAATCTTATCGCATCTATAAAAAAGAAAAAAGACCTAACGAGTAGGTCTTCTTTATTGTTGTTCGATTCTTATTTAAGAATTTCGGTAACTGAACCCGAACCAACGGTTCTTCCACCTTCGCGGATTGAGAACTTTGTACCTTTTTCAATCGCGACTGGGTGAATGAGTTCAACGGTTAATTCAACGTTGTCACCAGGCATAACCATTTCGACACCAGCCGGAAGGGTAATGACACCAGTAATATCGGTTGTACGGAAGTAGAATTGTGGACGATAATTGCTTAAGAAAGCTGTATGACGTCCGCCTTCTTCCTTCTTTAAAACGTAAACGCTAGCTGTGAACTTAGTATGTGGGGTAACACTACCGGGTTTCGCCAAGACTTGGCCACGGACGACTTGTTCGCGGTTAATACCACGAAGTAAAACACCAACGTTATCTCCTGGTTCTGCGAAGTCGAGTAACTTACGGAACATTTCAATACCGGTAACGACGGATTTAATTGTTGGTTTAATACCAATAATTTCAACTTCATCGTTAAGTTTTAACAAACCGCGATCAACTCTACCAGTGACGACGGTTCCACGACCAGTAATGGTGAGAAC
>JAAZFR010000101.1 GCA_012971835.1 Erysipelotrichia bacterium | reverse complement strand
TGGATTTTATCTGCTCTGGCTCTCTTTTTTATTCCTGCTAATGTTTCGCCTTGGGTTATCTATCTTTTAGCAATTGTCATGGGATTTGGTATCAGCGCCCCAGGTTTAATCCCTCATACGATGTTTGGCGATGTCGCTGATGCAGGCCAATTGCAATTCAAAAAACGTCTCGAAGGTCAGATGAGTGGCTTTTCAAACTTTGTTTCGCAAATCGCTCAAGCACTAGGTCTTTCTTTTGCGATGGTTATTTTAGGTTGGGCTCATTTTGAAGAACAAAACATTGCAAGTAGCGTCATTGTTTCATCGCAACCCGAAACAGCTCTTCTTGCTATTCGCTTACTCATGTCACTTACCCCCCTTATCATGCTCGGCCTCGGTTCCTTAATATCTCTTCGCTATCGAATTGATGCTAAAGAGCAAGAAAAAATTAAAAATATGATTGCCATTGAAAATCCCGAGCCAATTGTTATGGAAACAAGATAATGATTAAACGTCCTAATCCCTTTCTATGGCTGCCACTTGCTGGTCTTCTCAAAATATCGGCACGTTTTCAGGGCAATCGCCTCGAAAACAAGATTAAAATAGAAAAACCTGCCATTATCCTTTCAAATCACGCTTCTTTTCGTGATTATGTATTTGTAACCGCAGCACTTTATCCTAAGCGAATAAACTATCTCGCGGCCGCAAAAATGTTTTATGAACCGGAGAGAAGGCCGTTTTTAAAATTAGCTCGCGCGATTCCAATTTGTTCTTTTCAGGGCGATCTTCGCGCCGTTTCTAACGCGATGCATATCTTAAAAAGCGGTGGACTAATCGGCATTTTCCCTGAAGGCCAAATTTCTTATCATGGCGCTAGTTTAAAGCCTCCTTTCTCAATCGCAAAGCTTATAAAAAAAGCCAAGGTCAATGTCTATTTAGTGAAAAATAAAAATGCCTACTTAATGTCTCCGCCTTGGTCGAAAAATGTTTTTAAGGGCAATGTTTATACAAGAATGCATCATTTATTTACCCCTGAGCAATTAGAGAAAATTAGTGAATCAGAAATATATAATTCTGTTTCCAAAAGTTTATATTTTGATGCCGGAGCTTTTAATAAAGAACAAAAACATCGTTATAAGGTACGAGATATATCCAACTTAGAGAACCTTATTTATCAATGTCCAAACTGCAGATTTGAAGGTTTAGAGAGTCATTTTGATCGGTTAGTGTGTCCCGAGTGTCACCACGAACTTGTCTATGATCAATTTGGACTCCTTGATCAGCAAAGTGTTTTTGCCCATTATGAACGGCAGCGGATTGCCTTGGAGAGTTTAATTGCTGACGATAATAGCTATACTATTACTACTTCCGTTCGCTTAGTCCGCTATCAAGGCAACAATTTAGTTGAAGTAGGTCACGGTCGTTTAACACTTAATCGCGATGAATATATTTATGAAGGAAGCGATAAGGATCAAAATGTTTTGTACCGTTTCGCAACAAAAAGTATACAATACTTACCAGTCGATATTGGCGCTGATGTCCAAATCTATGATAACTATGAGGTTTATCAGTTCTACATGGACACAAAGTATTTGCCGATAAAATTTTCGACAGCAGGAGAATTTTTCTATCGTTTAAAAAACGAGAAACCTGTTGAAAAACACTAATCATTTCTTTCATCTATCTAGAAAATTGTGATTTTTTGCCTTAGGCTTGTGCTAAAATGAAAAAGATGAAGCCTTATAAGGCTATTATTAACTAATAAGGGGTAAAACAATGAACGATCTTGGAACTATGGAAGGCTTTGATGGCGAAAATATTTTTGAGCCACTCCTAGCCTATAAAAACGTCTATAAGGATTTATTTGATAAAAACGCGACCGAATACATTGATTCGCTAGTTGAAAAATCTCAGGTCGATATCGAGGCTAATCGCGAAACGAATCGCAAAATTAAAAAAAGTGAAACGGAACGGAATGACTTAATTAAGCAAATTAACAAAAATAATTTTCTAAGAGGTTTTATGATTTTCCTAACTGTTGCTGCATTAGTGGCGGCAATTGTCGGAATCGTCATGATTGTTAATGGAGGCCTCAATTCGCTGGTCGCCCCAAT
This sequence comes from Erysipelotrichia bacterium, assembly GCA_012971835.1. The sequence continues at coordinate 9,612 of JAAZFR010000101.1, read as the reverse complement.
CCTAATGATTGTTTTCGGTTTTACCCTTCCAATTTTACTTATCGTTTTACTTATAGTAAAAGTTAATCCCAAAATCAAACAATTAAAAGGCGCGAAAGAAAAACTCGATAAGATTATCGCTGATTTAACAGCCGAAGCATGGAATCAGATGGCTCCTCTTAATGCTTTATTTACAAGAGGAATGAATGTTTTTCTTTTTAAAAAAACTGTTCCAATTATCAATTTGGACAAGATGTTTGATAGCAAACGCCTAGACTATTTGGTAAACAAATTTGGTCTAGCCGAAGTCCACGATGTTAATCGCTCGACATTATATGTCCAATCAGGTGACATTATCGGCAATCCGTTTTTTATTGCCAATGATCTAGTGCATAATCTTGGCACGAAAACTTATTATGGTGAGTTAGTGATTCATTACACAACAACTTCATATGTTAATGGTCGTCTTGTCACAAATCATCATACGCAAACCCTACGGGCCAGCGTTACCAAACCATGCCCTTATTATCGCGAAGAACCATATTTGGTTTACGGTAATGAAGCCGCTCCAGATTTAATCTTCACTCGCCAAGACTCTGATGCTGAGCATTTAAATGAGAAACAAATCGAGAAGAAAGTTAATAAGGAAGTAAAAAAACTCAATAGAATGTCGGAGAAAAGTATCAAAAAAGGCGGCGATTTTACGGTGATGGGCAATAGCGAATTTGAAGTATTATTTGGTGCTACAAACCGCAATGACGAATTGCAATTCCGCCTTCTTTTCACCCCTTTAGCGCAAAAACAATTACTGCAATTGATGAAAGATAAAGAAGTTGCTTTCGGCGATGATTTTGACTTTGTCAAACATAAAATGATTAATATCATTTATCCTGAGCACTTAGGGCGAATTTCTCTTGATGTTGTGTCTGAATTCTTTCACGGTTTTAATTTTGATGTCATTCGCAAGAATTTTTTAGACTATATGAATGCCTATTTCAAACATGTCTTTTTTGCCTTCGCTCCGATTCTTGCTATTCCGTTATATCAACAACACAAACCACATGAATACATTTACAAAGATTTGTATGATAGTTATGTTAGTTTTTACGAGCATGAGCATATCGCCAATGCTATGAACGCTACCGAATTTAAACATCCGCTTTCCGCTACGCCTAATATTTTGAAGACTTCGGTAGTTAAAAGCGGTGAGTTCTGCGATACGATTCGCGTGACAGCTTATGGCTATCAAACCTTTAATCGCACCGACTATATTCCGGTCATGGGTGGTGATGGTCGCTCACACATGGTGCCTGTTAACTGGGTTGAGTATTTACCTGTTTCACAAAGCACTGACGTTAATGTCAATGTTGTCGGCGAAGAAAAAGAAGAAACCTATGCTGAAAAATTCAAAAAAGCGTTTGAAAATATGCGTAAAGGCAAACTGGCTGAAGACAAGGATGTTTATACTGTCGGCTTGTTCCTCGCCTACATAATTAAAAAAAGTAAGTAGAAGTTCGCCAACTCATATATATAATATAAAGGTGGAGGTAAATTAAATGGCAAACGAATTAGACGAAATGACTGGACCAGTCAACGAAGCAGGTAGAGATGTTAACGTTATCGAAAAACAAATCCCAGTTAAAGTGGGTACCGGATCATTGGTGTTTGAAATCATACTTTGGGTTTTAGGCATCATACCTGGCGTCGTGTTTTTATTCATGAAGATTAGCGCACGTAATTATTTGCGCCAGCTTCAACAAAAAATACAACACAACGCTTCACAAATCGATAACTATCTTGAACAAAGAGTACAAATTCTTCAAAACGTGGTCGGGATTGTCGAAAAATCAATCGATCTTGACAAAGATGTCATGAAGACCGTTGCTCAATTCCGTGGCGGTGTTAATCCTAACGAAGGTAACCGCAATGAAGTTGCTGGTCAACTCGATACAGCAATGAGCAGTATCCGCGTCGCTTTTGAAGCGTATCCAGATCTCAAAGCTCATCGTTCTCTTGCTGATGCAATGCAACAAAATAGTTACTTGCAAAGAGAAATTACTGCCGCTCGCGAAGTCTATAACGACACCGTCTTAAGATGGAACCAAGATATTTTTGCTTGGCCAACCAAGATGATTGTTGCTGCTAAGGCTGGTTATTCGACAAGAATTCCTTTCACAGCTAGCAAAGAAACCAAAGACCAAGCTCGCGCAAAGTTCTTCTAAGCTTATTCTTTTTAAAACTAAATGGCGGAGTTGTTTCCGCCATTTTTTAATTTTAATAAATAATTTTTATTCGATGACGACGACCGTTCCGAGATTGCCATCAACCGAGATCAAGTCGCCATCGCGAATGATGGCGGTGGCATTTTGAACATTTGACACAAGGGGTAAAGCGTATTCACGAGCGACAACCGCACCATGTGACAAAGCACTTCCAACTTCGGTGACAAGACCAGCGATGAGGGCATAATAAGGCGACCAGCCGATATCGGTGTATCCCGCGACCATAATTTCCCCTTTTTGTAGTTTCTTGGCGTCCTCAGCGCATGTAACAATACGAGCCTTGCCGACAACCTGTCCGCGAGAAAGGGGTGTTCCTGATAGGGTTGCACCCTTAATAGCGAAATCATAGACTGAAGAAATAGGTTCAGGTGTTCCGATATTGATATGAGCAAATTTTAATCTTTCTTGTTCGGCTAATAAGCGTTTTCTAATGAAAGCTTTCTTAACGTATTTGGCATCGCGTTTTGATAATAATTCGCCCAATTCATTATGAGTTAAAAAATAAATCAAATCACCTTCAGGTAAGGCGCCTTCGTTGACGAGCATCGTCGCGAGTGTTCGATAGGCAACTTTAAATTTATCAACAGCAAGAATCATTTTTGATTTAGAAAACTCACGATTGCGACATCCTTTTCTTGAACCATTGACAAAGACTCTTAGAAAGATGCGTTTTAATCCATAGTAATTACCTAAAAACTGTTCCACATTATTTGGGCCAGTAGGCTTTACTTTTTCTTTATATGTCGATACCGATTTGATTAATGTTAACAAATGTGATGCGAAGCCATTCAAGTCATCTTTCCATCCTGGAGAACGAAGTTCTGATTCGCGAATGCAACGATGTCCATGACGACTCATAAACGCCAGTTCAAGTTCTTTTACTTCTTGTGGCGCATTTGCTAAATAATCAACGAGCTGTTCGTGAGAGTAATACTCTGCTTGAGGATTATCTTTTAAAACAGATTCAGCGATGATTTTTAAAGATTTGATGATGTCAGCACTTTCAATGTCATCAATATCTTCTAATACGGAGGCAATTTGCCCTTTGACTTCATCTTGATTGGGGTTATCGCGGACAAGAATATAGAAAAGGGCGGTACTCATCGCGCCGGAATAAGATGAGGTTATATAATGGTCTAACAAAGCGCGATTTAATAAATCGAGATGTTTGGAAATCGATGAGTATAGTTCCTCGGGGTTATGTCCCACAATATCAATTTTATCAGCGATGCTTCTAATACTTTTCATCGCTTTTTTATAGCCAGACATAAACTTACCATACTTAATCCCGTTTCGAAGACGGATAAAACCGTTTGGCTTTTGATAGTCATCTGGTTGTTCGTAATCAATCATTTGTCCACATAGACCTACGTCGATGTTTTGTTTTGTTGCTCCGGTTACGGCCTTCGTGATGCGGTATAAATAACGCATATTAAAAAAGAGATGTCCATAGTAGTGACTAATGAGAAACTCGTCGGGAATATCTTCAATTCGCTTAAAAACGCCGACTTCAGTTAACATTTTCCGAAGTCCATAATCAATCGCATAAACGACAGTAGAAATACTCAATGGTGTGATTGCACCAGGAAGCATTTCGCCAACATTGTGATTTGTGATAATGTCGTTTTCGGCTGAATAAGGAGTGTTTAACTCATCGATAGTTGGATCTTCAAGCGTGGTAATTGGTCTAACTTGTAGCCAAACGATCTGATCATTTTTATCAACAGCAAACTCTAAGTCTGCGGGATAGTTAATCATTTTTTCGGAATTAAGACTATCCTGATAAATAGTTTTGAAATTGTTCTTGGTTAAAAGGGTGGTAATAATGTCAAACGAAGGTTTTGCTCGCTTAATTAAAAAAGTTTGTGATTCCATTTTTCCGGAAACGAGGTTTTCTCCCAAACCGGCAACTACTTCAACGCGTACGTCGTTTTCGCGAGTGGTGGGATTGACGGTAAAAACTACTCCGGCCGCTTTGGCTTGAACCATTTTTTGAACAACAATATTCATTTCGCTTTGTTCTTGCCCAAAGAATTGGCGATACTTTGAGGCGTTAACAAGATTAAGGCTGCTGAGGCAACCTTTAACAGCATCTATAAATTGCTGTTCATCAGCAACACACGTGTAAGTGGCGTATTGGCCGGCTTGTGATAAGTCGATTCCATCTTCAAGCGTTGCCGAGGAACGAACGGCTACCTCACCTAATCCCGATTGTTTCCAATAATCAAGCATAGCTTGTTCGTCTTCAGTAGATTGGATTCCATAAGCGACAAAGCCTGGCGCGACGTTAAGACCTAAATTGTTTAGTAAATATAAACCTTTGGCCTTGCCACCGACCATTTTTAAATCGTCTATCGGAATTTTGTCTAACCAAGCTATTTTCATAATGACCCCTATTTCCAGCGCGATATATCGCTGTTAAAACCGAATTCAAGAATGCCCCGTCCTCGTCGATTATTCATTGTGTATGTACCTACACCTTCAAAAATGTGATATTTGCCTTGTTCAAAACTAAAGTCGATCGCGAATTCACGTTGACCACAAAGCTCGACTTCTTGTTGATTGATTGTTAATGGCGCGATAACAGTTTCGGGAACATGGCCATCTTTACCCAATTCTTTGAGATTACTGTTTGCTTTGAGCGATGTGTGGATACCATTAACGCTTTGATAACCTGTCATCAAATTCCTCATATGTGGATAATCAACCATATTGAGATTAAGAATTTCGCCATCTTCAAAAATAACCATTAGCCAAATATGGCGGTTCATGTAATTCCAGTCGCGATAGCCAAATGAATGATCGCGCATAGCAGAAAAAACGATTACTTGCTTTTGATTATTCATCTCGATTGTCAATTCGATAACGCCAGCTTGCTCATAATGAACTTGGCGATTAGTGCGAAGATTATTCCAAAAGGTTTTCGTCCATCTTTCTTTGCTTAATGCCTCGGCGATATAAGTCGGATCAAGGCCAGTCGTGAAGTCAAAAGGCGGCATCGAAGCTTGAAAATGCGCTTCGCATTTAACAGGGATGGATGTCTTATCTAAAGATAGAACATCGTTCTCACCTTTTTGAGTTAAAACAACGTTTCCTGTAAAAGTAAGGTTTATACTTTGACCAGCAGTGATGCACTTTACTGAGGCGGGGCAATGTTTTGATTGAAAAAGTTCCTGATTATTGACATAGATTGCTCCATCACTATTTTTTAAACAAAACCACACTTCAATTGTGTCGTTGCTTCGCTTAGCGTAGCGAAAGAAGAAACTCTCACCACTTTGATTATGAGCGGAAAAATAATGACTATCAGTCATATTCTCGCCAGCACTATCTAAAAGTTGAAAATTGTCGGCTTTGTCGATATTAAAGGGGTTTTTACGATTGCTCGATTTTAAGATGCCAAGCATCAATTTCTTTTTAAGAATTTGTTTGAGTTTCATAAATTTTTAGCAATATTGTTTATAACAAACGCTTTGCCTATTTTAACAAATAGCCATAAATAATTAAACATCCTTTTATAATCTTCAAGAATAGAGACGTCATGAGGAAACAAAAAAGATAATGTCAGTCAATGCAAAGTGATAATTAATGTATAATTATAGAAGACAAAAAGGACGGGAGGATTTATTGTGAATGATATTTTACTGCCAATTGCGATAGCGCTGCTTGTCGCTTTACTCATATTATTAATCGTTGTCGTCATACTTCTTTTGACAAGAAAGAAGGTAGTTGATGGCGGTGGTGGTGTTTCCAGTGATGAAATTCATCGCCTGTTAGAAGAGAATCGAATTCGCTCTTTAAAGGATTTTAATGAGAGCGTTAAGTCGCAAAATACGCAAATTGACATTCTTAAACAGTCGATTGTAAATGGCATGCATGAAGCCCAAAAAACAAATCAAGGCGATTTGTATAAATTTTTAGATGATACCAAAAATAAATTGAATGAACTTCAAACTAACTTCAACAAGGAATCAGCAGAAGTAAAAGAGCAAAACGTCACTAACATCAAAGATTTAATTAACCAGACGACTAAAGATGTCAATGAATTGAAATCGAAAATCCTCGCCGAGATCAACGATGTTAATGCCAAAAACAATCAGAGCGTTAATGAACAAAATGTTAAGACACAAAAACAAATAAGCGAACAAATCCAAATTTTAAAAGAACAAGTATCAAAGTCGCTGGAAGCTGGTTTCGAAAAAAATGACAAAGCCATGCAGGATTTTATTCAAAAAACAGCCTTAATTGAAGCCTCGACTCGACAAATCGAGGAATTGCGTAAGGAAATTAATAAGTTTAATAACATCTTGAGCAATCAAAAAACGCGCGGTAATTTTGGAGAAGACGTTTTGGAAAATATCTTTTTGGCTGTCTTTGGCGAGAATGCTGCCGACAAATTTTATCGAACGCAAGTTAACCTCACCAAAGAATTTGGTGTAAGACAAGTCAAGGATAAACTCGGAGACAAAAGTGATGTCATCGTTGACTTTGTTTATGACCTAGTGACTGATCACGGTTCACTTCCTCTTCCAATCGACGCCAAGTTTCCTTACGCCAATTATTTACCATTAATTGATGAAAACATTTCTCCCGAGGCCCGTGATGAAGCGCGGAAGAAGTTCAAAATCGATGTTAAAATGCGCATTAAGGAAGTAACCAAATACATTATCGAAGGTAAAACAGCGCCTTACGCTATTATGTTCGTACCAGCTGAAGCTGTTTTTCTCGATATTTTTAAAGAGTTTCCTGATGTTGTCGAGGAAGCTCGTAAGCAAAAGATTATTATTGCTTCACCAAGCTTAATTATTACAATTATCCAAATCCTTAAATTTATTCTTGAAGATTATCAAAGAAGAAATAATGCCGATAATATCTTGGCTCTTATCGACGATATTGGCAATCAATTCCGACTATTTGGCGATCGTTGGGAAAAACATAAGAACCGTGTTTTAGAACTTACCGAAGATATTAAGAAAATCGATATTACTTCGGGCAACCTAATTAAGGACTTTGAAAAAGCTAAAAATTATATCGAAGAACACAAACCAAAAGAGATTACCGACTCCTCGCAAGTGATTGATATTAATCCGGATAACGAATAAGTAAAAAGGAGCTAAAAACTGCTCCTTTTTACATCTTGAGATCCATTTTTTCGATTTGCTCTTCGTAAGTCGATATTTGTGTTTCGAGATTTAATTCGCGGAATTGATTCATATAAAGGCGGTAGTAGTGACCTTTACGATTCATCAGCTCACAATGGCTTCCGTCTTCGATCACTAGTCCGTTAGACATAACAAGAATACGGTCGCAGTGGACAATCGTCGAAAGACGATGTGCGATGATTATACTTGTGCGTCCTTTTAAAATCTTGTGCATTGCCTTTTGAATTACGCCTTCGCTTTCGGTGTCGATGCTCGATGTTGCTTCATCAAGAATTAGCAAACGCGGATTGCGTATCAAAGCGCGAGCAAAGGAAATAAGCTGTTTTTGTCCACCGGAGAGTTGGCTGCCACCATCATCAAGCTCACTCATATATCCATCTTTTTGTGCGTTAATAAAATCATCAATTCCGACAATCTGGCACGCTTTAATTACTTCATCTAGATTTGCATCGGTTCTTCCGTAACGAACATTATCAAAGTAAGTACCACGAAAGACAAACGGTGTTTGCTGAACATAGCCGATATTACTGCGAAGCCAACCGACCGAACGCTCTTTATAATCGACATCATCAATCAGAATCCTTCCCGAAGTCGGTTCATAGAAGCGGCACAGCAAGTTAGCCGTTGTTGATTTTCCCGATCCCGTTTCGCCGACAATAGCTAACGATGTCCCTTGCTCGATATGTAAATTCATATTATGAATAACCTCAGTTCCTTTAATATATGAGAAACTAACGTTTTCAAAACGAATATCGCCTCGCAATATTTCGAAATTTTCTTTCTTATTGGCAAATAGAGAACCATATTTTTCGATAACTTCTGGGGTATCAACAATCTCCGATTCCGTTTCAATTAACGACAAGACCTTTTCAACACTCGCCTGCGTTGCGATGAACTCGTTTGACACTTCGGAAAACTCTTGAATAGGATTATATATTTGCGTTACAAAGCCAATAAAGAGCACGAGAGTTGCCACACCCGTGGCATCACTTGCATCAATTAAGTCTAGATTCGATGTTGCAAGAAGAATGACTAAGGCTGTCGTCATTGAAGAAATAAGCATAATTGATGGCATAAAAAACGCGTGAACTTTAAAAGCCTTGCGTCTTCTATTGTAAATATTATCGGTAACTTCTTTAGCCTCACGATACATTTTTTCTTCAACATTTAACGTTTTGATTGTTTTAACACCATTAATACATTCGGCCAACCAACGAACAAAGTTCGAATAGGCGTTGCGCGCCCGACGATGAGCTTTAAGAAGCACTCTTTGAAATAGTGGCGTAATAATAATCAATATCGGTGCAGTTGATAAGATGACAAGCGATAACATCACATCGCGAGAAAACATTGTCGTCAGCGTAAAAGCAAGTTCAAATGTAATCCAAACGACACGAATAACGCCCCACGATAAAATATCACTGATTGATGCCGTATCGTTTTGCATACGGGCAATTAACCATCCAGAAGGAGTACGATCGAAATAGGAAAAACTAAGTTCCTGAACGCGTCTAAAAGCATCGCGTCTTAAAGATGTATTGATCAGCATATCGAAATAATTAGTGACAAAGAAAGTTACAAAAATGCTGAGTGAGCGAATAATAATTCCACTTCCAAAAATGAGGGCGTATTGATAAAAATTAACCGAGAAACTTATTCCAAAAATTAAGTTTACATTAATAACCATATTAACGATACTTCCCGACAAACCAATGGTTGGTATTGCTTCAATCGCCGCAGCATTCATCAAGGGCATAAAACTTGAATCATAGAAAGTTGTTAAAAGCATTGATAAAGCAAGCACGATTAAAAGAGGCCAGTTTCTTAGAGTATAGCGGAACATCTTACGCCAGACGCCGAGATTAAACTTGGTTGGCAATTTTTCTTCTTCGAATGCAAAATTTGCCATACTATTGAAGCTTTGTTTGTATCTCGTACACGCGTTGATACAAACCCTTTCTTGCGATTAATTGTTCGTGCGTCCCTTGTTCGCTGATTGTCCCATTTTCTAAAACAATGATTAAATCGGCATCCTTAGCCGTGGCGATACGATGTGTGATAATGAGCGTCGTCGTCTCCTCCGAACGTTTCTTTAAAGCGGTCCTTATGTTAATGTCCGTTTCAGTGTCAACAGCACTCAACGAGTCATCGAAGATTAAAATTGGTGCTTTGTTAATGATGGTTCTAGC
>JAAZFR010000009.1 GCA_012971835.1 Erysipelotrichia bacterium | reverse complement strand
GTGCTTGATAACCGCCATTGCCGTTGGCATCAGGCGAAACGTGATCAGCGATTAGAATTGGGCCACCAGCGCCAATAAATTCACAATCTTTAATTAAGAAATCATCCGTTCCGTAATTATAAAGCATACTGCTAAACGAATCGTAACCGCGTGTTTTCTCAATTATGAAATCAGTGGCGTAATATTCGCTTAAGACGGCCGTAAAACACTGTGTCATAATCATGTTGTATAAATGAACATCAACACTTTGTGTCTTTAAATAAATTGCTCCTCCAGATTTTTCTGGTTGCTCATCGGTGCGGTTGGCGTTTCCAATGACCGATAAATTGGTCATCAAGAAATCTCCAACGGGGTCGCGCACTTCGGCAATACCGGCTTTGATAACTGTGGCGTGAGAAATCACTTGTCCCGGTTCGCTAAACGGAGCTTTTCCGGCTTCGCGAACGACAACAGGCAATGAAGAAAAATCAAGGTTAAAATAGTTACCGTTGAAAACAAATGATTTATCCGCGGCAATATCGCGTTGATATATATCAACATTGTCACGTAATGAACCAATTATGCGCGGATAGTCGGCATCGCCGCTACTAATGTCTGAATCACCTTCCATATAGAAGAAACCATCTGGCAATTCATTGCGATTAATCGCAATATCGTTTTGGAAAAAGATTCCATTTATTTCGATTGGTGTGATCTCGTTTTCGGTCCGATAAGTATCCCAAAGATCATTGTAATTGTTGAAATGAACTAGATCATCTTGAGTATAGGCGTTATATCCATCTTCAACGCGAAATTCAAATGAAGTTGCATACTTTGCTTTTGTGGCATATTCATCGCCATAAGGACGAACGGTCAATTGATATTCTTTGCCGATGGCTAGTTCGGTGAAATCATAAGTTGAGGCAAAATCATCAATGGCGACAACAGCCTCGAGTTCAGTTCCGCTTAACGTAACCCACTCAGCACCTCTTTTTTCTTTAATGACTGAGACACTATGATACGCGGTAACGTCGACTTCTAATCCGTCTGAGTCATATGCATAAATTGTGGGAAAGAATTTAAAGGGGTTATCATCACCGACAACAAAACCTTGTTCGCGATCCATGTATTCGGTCTGCTTATTATCTTTCATCGCGATGTTGGCTTGATAATCTACAACAAACTGTGGTGCGCCAATATTGTCGATTTCATCATATTCAACAACAGCATAGGTCCAGACGACACTTTCTGTCTCATATGAAATTGTGATTTCAAATTCTCCAATCTCACTTGTGTTTAGCGTTTCGGGTTCAAATGTTAATTCTGAGCCTTCAACGGTCACGCTTCCGTTAACAAATGTTGCCGTCACGGATATTTCGTCAAGATCAACGACTGTATAACGGACGTACTCATTTTTGAGTCCATCAGACACTTCAATACTAAGCAATTGGCCATAGTCAATCGATGTGTCGGAAGCCACCGGATCGCATCCGGAGAGGGAAACGGCAATAAGTGGTAGAATTAGTAAACTTTTGTTCATGGTTTTATCCTTTCGTGATAATTTTTCCATAATATTTTAAGCATGCTTTTGCATGCCGAAAATCATTGTAGCATTTTAACTAATAAAGATTAAGTATTTGGTTTAGCTCTCAAACGAACGAACGCGGTTTTATTGGAATTGTCATTTGCTTTAAGAGTAAATGTTTCTGTTCCTGCATCGAGAAAAGCGACGCGACCAGTTATGGGATCAACTTGGGCAATCGTGCTCGCTGGATCACCATAAAAGGTGACGCTTGGATTTGTGGCTTCATAAGGTGATACTTGATATAGAATATCAACAGTAAGATTAGGGATATAAAATAGGTCTAATCGCGTGCCTGGTTTTTCCGGATTATTGATTCTATAAATATTCTCTTGCTCGTCGTAGTAAGTTGAATATAATTCGTCACCAACGCGAATATCGGTCACGACAATTTGTTGAACATAAATGGTGACATTATATACTTCAGCGCGTTGAAAAATAAGACCAATCAAAATG
>JAAZFR010000100.1 GCA_012971835.1 Erysipelotrichia bacterium | reverse complement strand
TTCTTCGCACGCTCTCAGCTGCTAGTAAATGGCAGCCGAATGACCAAAAGGGAGGTGTACTAATGAAAAAGTACGAAATCATGTACATCTTGAAAGCTGACCTCGAAGAGGCCGCTCGCCAAGATGAAATCTCCAAACTGCACGCCATCTTAACTGCTAAAGGCGCTGTCGTTTCCGATGTTAAGGAATGGGGATTAAGAGATTTTGCCTATCCGATCAATGATTTAACGAAAGGCTATTATGTTGTCATCAAAGTGACAGCTGATCAACCAGCCTTACTCGAATTCGGTCGCTTAGCCAAAATTGATGCCAATGTGCTTCGTCATCTAATTACAGTTGACGCAGACTAGATAAGGAGGATTAATCAATGATTAATAGAGTCGTTTTAGTTGGACGTTTGACACGCGATCCAGAACTCCGTCGGACAGCGAATGAAACAGCTGTCGCATCCTTCACTATCGCCGTTGATAATCGCATGAAAGGACCTGATGGTCAAAAAACCGCCAGCTTTATTCCTTGCACCGTTTGGGGCGTATCTGCTGACAATACCGCAAAATATACTCGCAAGGGTTCATTAGTCGGTGTTGAAGGTCGCCTTAATCAAAGAACATACGATCGCCGCGATGGAACCAAAGCCACAATACTCGAAGTCATTTGCGATTCAGTTCAATTCCTCGAACCAAAAGGTGAAACTCGTTCTGAGAAAGCAGGATATGCAGTTGATGAACAACCAGCAGATGATAGTAAAAACTTGGACGCTATCAACATAGTTGATGACGACCTACCATTCTAGAAAGGACAAACAATGGGTTACAAAAAAGTTAGACCTCGCAAAAAGGTTTGCTACTTTACAAAAAATAAAATTGCGCACATCGATTACAAAGATGTAGAACTTCTGCAAAGATTTATTACGCCTAATGGCAAAATCTCGCCTCGACGCTCAACCGGCACTGCGGCTAGATATCAAAGAGAACTTGCAAAAGCAATCAAGAACGCCCGCTTTATGGCGCTTCTCCCTTACGTAGTCGATTAAGAAAACAAGGGCTCCCAATTGGAGCTCTTTTCTTATGCTCTTGCCTGCGAATAAGCCTCTATCGCATTAAATGCGGTGGGGCTTTATGTTTATTCAAGTCAAGATTAGTCTTGTAATACTTTGTTCTTTTTTACTAGTAGTAATTTGATATAATTAAAGTCAGCCGAGGTAAATATGACAAAAGAACTAAGAAAAATGAAGATTCGTGCTTTGTTCATTGTGGCGCTAGAACTTATTGGTGCCGCAGCTGTAGCTGTCTTTTATTTTTATAATTTCTTTGGCTTTAGAGACCTATTTATCATCGAATATCTTTTTGCCACTCTTGCAGGCTTTATTATCATCAACGTTTTATTTATATGGCTTATTTTGGTTCGCTTATCCAAAATTCGCAAAAAGAGCGATTTAAAAGCTGCCGAGTTAATTGGTAACGATGTTCAAGAAGCTTATAAATTTGGCATGATTGGTCTAGTGGTTGTTGACGAAAATGATATCGTTCTTTGGACTAACGATCTATTTCAAGAAAGACAAATTGACTTGCTGGATATTAATATTCTCGAATGGCAACCCAATCTTCGCGAATTGCACGATGCAAGTCCGGATGTGGTAGTTAAGATTGAAGTCAATTCGCGAAACTACGATGTCAAATATCTTAGCGATGCCGGGCTATATATCTTTAAAGATATGACTGAATATGAATCTATTTTCGAGTATTCTCGCGAACAAGCACCCGTTCTTGGTATCATCATGCTTGATAACTATTCCGATGTCGCTGGAAACCTCGATGATGCGAATGACGT